>JAHDGN010000225.1 GCA_020627645.1 Akkermansiaceae bacterium | reverse complement strand
TAGCTACTCATTTCAGTCCGACAGACTCCTAGGCGAAGCAATAAATCCGCCATCTCCCAAGCATCTTCGATACGGCCCTCCTCAGCAAAGAACAAGGCTCTCGCCCGAATAAGGCTAAAAGCTCTCCGTATATCTCCAATTCCATCCATCCCCGCATCCGGCGCCGAAAAATCGAAACCGAAATCAAACCCTCCTTTATTCATCCCTTGCCCCAGAAGCCTGAAATATTCATCGAACCTCCCACTCCTCATCACCTTAAAAAAATCCTCCTCATAGTTCTCATCTTCAATTGGTGTCCTGAACCAAGAAATTCGCTCCACATCGACCACACCACCCAACCGTTTCAACTCGACAAAAGCCTTTCTCAACTCAACCACCCCGTTTTTCTCATCTTCCAACCTGGGTGGTAGCACCTCCTCCAACCTCATCGGCCTTCCCGACTTTTCTAATTCTTCATAAACCGCCTTCAACTCCCTCTCAGCCGTCCGCTCCAGAATGAACCAAAGCCCCACCAAAACGACCAAAACCGCAAAAGGCCAACAAAACCAACGACTCTTCAAAAAACGCATCTCCTGAGAGTCACCCCCGCAACAATCACCCTCAACTACAAAACCATCCTGATCTTGTAAGTTTAGCAAGCGCCTCCCTTCGTAGCGGCGGTTTCCAACCGCCAAGCCACCCAAAAAACCTCCTCATCCAAGCCCCCCTCATCCAAGTTCCGCGATCCTCCGCGCCTTCCGCGGTTCCTTTTCCACAACCAGCCCCCTCAACCACGAACTCAACACTCACCAGTCCCAACTCGATCAAAGGCCGCCCCCTCAACCAAGAAAGATTCGTGGAGATTAGCGAAGATTAGCGGACCTACTGCCCGTATTCTAAGCCTCGGCAACCAAATCCCCCAAATCCCACACCCATCAGCAGCGTTCCGCGATCCTCCGTGTCTTCCGTGGTTCCCTTTCCCCAAGCACCTCAACCACGAACTCAACACTCACAACTTCCCACTCACAACTCGGCCAAAGGCCGTAAGCTCACCCAATCAAATCAGGCCAATCCTCCGTATGGAAAAATTCCCCTTCAGGCTTATCCAACCGCTCGTAAGTATGCGCTCCAAAGAAATCCCTCTGCGCCTGCAAAAGATTCGCTGGCAACCTCTCCGAACGATAACTATCGTAATAAGCTAACGAGCCACCAAAACTCGGGGCAGGAATTCCATTCAACGCCGCCAAGCTCACCACCTCACGCCAGTTCTGCTGCGCATTCGTCAAAATTTCCGTAAAGAACGGAGCCAACATCAAATTCGTCGGAGCACCTGACTGGTAGGCCTCAGTAATCCGATTCAAGAATCTCGCCCGAATAATACAACCACCACGCCAAATCTTCGCAATCTCACCCAACTGCAAATCCCAACCCTTTTCCTCACCCACCTTCGCAATCAGATCCAACCCCTGTGCATAAGAAACAATCTTCGACGCATAAAGTGCATCTCGCACCTTAGCCACCAAATCGCCCTTCGTCATCCCCCCCAGATCAAAATCCGTATTCGACGGCCCCGTCAAAATCTTCGACGCCGCAATCCGTTGATCTCTCAACGCCGACAAAATCCTCGCCTCCACCGATGCCCCAATACACGAAAGCGGAACCGCATTCTCCACCGCCTCCATCATCGTCCAACGCCCCGTCCCCTTCTGCCCCGCCTTATCCACCACCAAATCCACAATATCTTTCCCCGTCTCCGGATCCTTGTGCTTGAAAATATTTGCCGTGATCTCAATCAAAAATGACTCCAGATCCCCCGCATTCCACTCTGCAAAAATATCCGCCAACTCCGCATTTGTGAATCCCGCCGCCTTAAAAATATTATACGCCTCACAAATCAACTGCATATCCCCATACTCAATCCCATTGTGAACCATCTTCACAAAATGCCCCGCCCCACCCTCACCAATATGCACCACACACGGCTCACCATCCACCTTCGCTGAAATACTCTCGAAAATCGGCTTCATCACCTCCCAAGTCGACTCCGGCCCACCAGGCATGATCGACGGCCCCTTTAGCGCCCCCTCTTCCCCGCCCGAAACCCCAGCGCCAATAAACCGGAAACCCGCCTCTCCCACATACTGATCACGACGCTCCGTATCTGTATAAAGCGAATTCCCACCATCGATAATGATATCATCAGGATCCAAAAGCGGCATCAGCGACTTAATCACCGCATCCACCGGGCCTCCAGCCTTCACCATGATCTGAATCTTCCGAGGCGTCGCCAATGACTCCACAAACTCCTCCAAAGACTCACAACCCACCAAATTTTTCCCCGGATTCTCCTCAATGAATTCCGTCATCGTCGAAGTCGTCCGGTTGTAAACCGAAACCTGAAACCCCCGGCTCTCAACATTAAGCACCAAATTTTGGCCCATCACAGCCAACCCGATCAAACCGAAATCACTCTTCTTATCCATGGCAAAAAATCCCCCGCACGGGGAACGACGAAACACCTATCCCCCACCTTCGAAAAATGCAACGGCAATCCAAAACCCACTCCTCCACAACCTCACCCTAATCCCACCAACAATCACCCCCGTCAAACAACCCCCTCCATCTCAAGCCATCTCGCTCATCACCTCAATCGTCGATCGAACCTCGCCAAATTCACGATCCAAACTCGCCAAATGAATCGCATGAATCTCCTCCGCCAAATAACGCCTCCCATCGTGACCGATGCGATCAAAGGTCGCAGTCGCGTCTGAAACCAACCTCACCTGAAACCCCAAATTGCCAGCCATCCGAGCAGACGTTGAAACACAGTGATCCGTCGTCAACCCTACCAAAACCAACGAATCACACCCACCAACCCTCAAAAATTCCTCTAGTTGAGTCCCAATGAACGCGCTATTGACCTCTTTGGTGAAAACCTCTTCTCCGTCCCGCGGAATTGCTTCATCCTTAAAATCGTACCCTGGCTGACCCGCCCGCAATGGTGAATCAGATTCAGATGAACAATGCCGGACATGAACAATTGGCCAAGACCTGCGCCGCCACTCCGCTAACAACAAACCAATATTCTTTTCCGCATCAAGATTGTTCCGCCTCCCCCAAACCGGATCATCAAATCCCTTCTGCACATCAATCAAAACCAAAACTGACTTATCCATCACCCCCTCCTTTACCCCCCTTCACGACCAGTCTCCATCAAAATCACATCCCTCATTGAACCAACTAATCCTCTTTCACCTCACGAATATTCCCAGTCGCATATAACATCAGAACAATGACAAAAAAGGTTGGAAAAGCCACCCAAGTGACCAACCCCTGATAATAACTCAATCGGAAATCAGCCTGCTCGAAGTCAATCCGCTTCCCATGATCAATCACATAACTCCCAGACTCATCGGTGATCCCACCCGGAAAAGCTGACGTCCCATTTTTGAGAGCAAGCCCAATCATCAGGAAAAAGTTAACAGCCAAAAAAACCATCCCAAACGCGACGACAACCTTCGCTTTCGGAGTCATTCGAACCTTCTTCTTAGAACCTCTCATCGTCGAGCATCCTTCAAAACGCCGCGTATATAGCGAACTCAAATTGAAAAAACCAATGAGTCACTCAATCTGTGAAAATCTGTGCCATCTATGATTCCCACCCCAACCAGGCCTTTGCGATCTTCGCACCTTTGCGGTGAATCCACCCACACCACTCACTCCATCAAACATCCGAATGCGGATCCCGATACGGTGCCCGATCAACCTCCGGAATCACGTCTTCCGCACTCTGAATAATCCTCTCCTCAGCCTTCTCCGGCGACGCCTTCGACTGCGCAATATGAAATAGAGCATCCCCCTCATCCACCAAACTCGCCGTCGTCCGACCAACAATAATTCCCTCCCGATCCGAAACCACCTCCGTCTCACCCTCACCAAACGGATCAGCCACCACTCCCAAAATCTGCCCCTCCTGCACGGCCTTCCCCAATGGCACCAATGCCCGAAACAACCCACCCGCCGTCGCCCTCCGCCAATGACTTCCCACACAATAAGCCGACGGATGCTCCAGATCCTTCTTTGACCTCCTCAACATCCCCAAACTCCTCATCACTCGCATCACCCCACGAAAACCAAACGTCACCGCCGGTAAATCCAGGCGAAAAGCCTCCCCCGCCTCAAACAACACATACGGCATCCCCAACTTCTCACACGCCGCCCGCAACGTCCCCTCCCGATTCCCCGCCTTCAACATCACCGGCGCACCAAACGCCTTCGCCATCTCCCTCGACCCCTCCACCCGATCCGCCATTCGCGTCTGCGGCAAATTAATCCTCCCCGTCGCCGCCGTATGCAAATCAATCCCATGCGTCGCCTTCGAAACCACCTCATCCATCAACGTCCTCGCCACCCTCGCCCCAAAACTCCCATCCGAATTCCCCGGAAACAACCGATTCAAATCCCTCCGATCCGGCAAATAGCGCGAACGCAACAAAAACGCCGCCATATTCACCACCGGCACAATCAACAAATCCCCCTTCAAACCCCGAAACTGCTGCTTCACCAAACGCCTCGCAATCTCCACCCCATTCAACTCATCCCCATGAACCCCCGCCGTCACAAACAAAACCGGCCCAGGCTTCCGCCCCCGAATCACATCCACTCGCAACTCCAACTCCGCATGACTCACCAAACTCCCCACCAATAAATCCACATGCCCCCGCTCCCCACGTCGAAATCTCCTGCCCCCAATCTCCAAAACATCATCATCAACCGGCACGCCCATCATCGTGCAAAACCCCAATCAACCACGCAAGCCACCATTGCCATTTTCAAACCCACCGCTAGGATAGGACACTTATGACTATTTGGCTCACCGGTTGCACCTCTGGCCTCGGCCGCGCCCTCGTCCCCGAATTCCTCAACGCTGGACACACCCTCGTCGCCGGCGCCCGAAACGAAATCGCCCTCCAAAGACTCACCGAAGAATTTCCTGACAACGCCCACTTCTTCCCCCTCGACGTCGCCAACGAAGTCTCCACCATCGAATTCTGCGACTCCGCCCTCTTCGCCGCTGGCGCCCCCGACCTCCTCATCAACAACGCCGCCATCATCAACCCTCCCGCCCCCCTCTGGGAAATCCCAGGCGATGAATTCGACAAGCTCACCGCTATCAACATCAACGGCACCGCCAACATGATTCGTAACACCCTCCCATCCATGCTCGCCGAAAACAAAGGCATCATCGTCAACCTCTCCTCCGGATGGGGACGCTCGACCTCCCCCGACGTCGCCCCCTACTGCGCCTCCAAATGGGCCATCGAAGGACTCACTCAAGCCCTTGCTCAAGAGCTCCCACGTGGCCTCGCCACCATCGCCCTCAACCCCGGCATCATCAACACCGAGATGCTCCAATCTGCCTTCGGTGACGACGCCGACTCCTACCCCTCCCCCAAAGAATGGGCCTCCACCGCCGCCCCCTTCCTCACCTCCCTCCGCCCCTCACAAAATGGCCAATCACTCACCGCCCCATGATCCTCAAACTCCCCCACAACCGCACCCTCACCTTCCCCCGCCGCCCCCTCAACATGGGCATCGTCAACATCAACGACCACTCATTGCGACGGCACACTCGACCCCCAAGAAGCGATCAACATCGCACGCTCCCACCTCAACGAAGGAGCCGACATCATCGACATCGGAGCCGAATCCGCCCGAACCAATCGCGAACCAATCTCCATCGACGAAGAAGTACGGCGAATATCATCATTCCTAAATCACTGGCCCGACCTCAAAAACAACTTCACCCCAAAAGACACCCACCAACTCAACCCTCCCCTACTCTCGCTGAACACCTGGCGACCTCGTCCATCCTCCCACC
>JAHDGN010000224.1:4582-5907 GCA_020627645.1 Akkermansiaceae bacterium | reverse complement strand
TTATATGAAAATGTTGAAATAAAATCAGAGTTTGTGTATTGGTCTGGGTTAATCGGGGGAAGTCATATTTTTCCGATTTTTAAAGCACACAAAAATACCCATGAAGTCTCTATCTTCTCTAATTGTTTCGGTTGCCATTATTATTTCAGGTCAAGCTTTGGGACAGGTTCCTGATCTCACAGCCGGTGGGAGTCCTACCACAACCAAGCGCCTCAATTTCGGTCCTACAGGAATTACCGGTTGGCTGTATCATGATCAGTTTGATACTTCTGAAAGTCGGCAAATCTTGGTTTTGGGATCGGAGTTGGGATCTCCTGCTCGAGGAAAACTTCGGCCGAATGATGTGATTTTGGGAGTGAGTGGTGATGGTTCCGCTCCTCGGAGGTTTTCTTCTGATGCTTGGAGGGCCTTTGGGGAGGCCATTGGTGAAGCTGAAGCTCGAGATCCGGCAAATTTAAGAATTTTGAGATGGCGAGCGGGGGCGCAGTCTACGGTCACTTTGCAGTTGCAAACGTTGGGAGCGTATACGGCCACGGCTCCGTATAACTGTCCCAAGTCTGCTGCGATCTTGGAGGCCGGGCTAGAGGTGGCTCGACAGAAAGAAAATTTCGGGAAATTTTCATTAGGGGTGTTGCCTATTTTAGCGGCTCGAGATTCTGGGAACCCTAGAAATTCGGAACGGATGGCGCGGGTTGAAGCTGAGGTCATCAACAAGATCGTCTTGAGCCCCCAAGAGATTGCGCAGTCTACGGACTTTTTGATTCCTCAAATAGGAGGGCATAGAACCTGGGCGTATGGTAGTCATCTCATAGTATTGGCCGAGTATTTTTTGGCGACTGGCGATCAACGAGTGATTCCGACGTTGGAGACTTATGCGAAAGTGGTTTCAAACGGGTTAAATGATTTTGGGACTTGTGGACATCAGCTCACGGCGGCAGTGGCTGGGAAACCTCGTCGTTTGAGGGGGTATGGCACGGTTAATAGTGCTGCGATGCCATGTGTGATTGGGTTGATCTTGGCTAAGAAGTGTGGAATTAGTGCCCCTAAGATTGATTTGGCGATTTCGAGGGCCACTGAATTTTATGCGGCTTATCGAGATCTGGGTGCGATTCCGTATGGAGAACACCATCCGTATGATCGGGCTCACGAAAATAATGGAAAGAGTGGCTTAGCCGCACTTTTGTTTTCTTTACAAGGGGATCGGGTGGGAGAAGCAAAATTTTTCACCAAAATGGCGGCGGCATCTGGGTTTGAGCGTGAGATCGGTCACACTGGAGCTTGGTTTGGCCAGTTTTGGTCTCCGTTGGGTTCAAATGTTGGAGGAC
>JAHDGN010000224.1:0-4572 GCA_020627645.1 Akkermansiaceae bacterium | reverse complement strand
CAGCGTGCTGCGGCAGCTCATTTTACTCAGATTTCGTGGCAACTTGATCTGAATCGACGATGGGATGGAGGGTTCGATTTTAATACCTTTAGTAGTGAGACTAGAGATGGAGGAGTGCCGACGTGGAGGGGCGAATTTTGGATGTCAACGGCGGCATTGATGACCTATGCGATGCCTAGGCGTCAAATTTTCATTACTGGTCGTAATATGTCCTCAATCTATCATATTAGCAACCAAGAGGCAGAGTCGACCAAGGTGGCTGCATCATACGATCCGGGTGGTCGTTCGTCCTCTCAGGTCATGGCTGATTTGAACACTTGGTCACCAGTTGTGAGATTGAGAGCCTCAGAAGAACTTGGTAGGCGCAGAAGTGAGCATGCGAGTCTTGCGTCAACCTTAAGATCGAGGTTGTTAAGTCGGACTGGTCAGGAGCGGTTGGGTGTTTGTTTGGCTCTGGGCCGGGTGAATGGGGTCAATTCAGCTTCTCAGATCGCGGCTTTCTTGAATCATTCGGAGATGCGTCTGCGGTGGATGGCGGCGGAGAGTCTGCGGTATCAGTCCACAAGTTCACAGCTTACCGCGCTAAATACCATGTTGGATCGAGCGATTCAGACCCGGCGAAATCCGTTGCCATTGTCTCAGGTCAATCCTTTGAGATTGGATCAGGCTAGATACTCGTTGCTCCTATTTTACCGGGGTGGAGCGAGTGGTGTTCCGAGTGTTTTGTGGAAGAATGGTGGCCTGAGTGGAGTCGATAAGAATCGGGTTTATCGCGCGATGAATGCGGTTTCAACATCACCTATGGGGCATGCGAGAAATACCCTAGGAGATCTTTACGATAGAATGACGAAGGTGGAGGTTCAGGGAGCGGCGGAGTCTGTGGTGAGATTGGTTGAGGAGGCGGCACCGGGAGATATTATGTTTGGTAAGTCTGCTCGGATCGATGGCTTGGCTGCATTGGAGCGACATAATTTTGCTGAAGGTGTTCCTTTGGTGAAGGTAGTCGTTGATGATTTGAGAGCGACTGATACTTGGGGAAGGGGGCTTAAAATTGCTGATCATCTTAAATTCTTAAGAGACTATGCGGGGTCTAGCAACACGGTGAATCCCGATCCCAATATTGTTTCTTATTGTGATGAGATTATTGCCAATGTGGCACAGAATGCTTTGATTGCCGTTGCGGATCAGGACATGGCGAGGGCGGTGAAGCAGGCGATTTCTTCTGATACTAATCCTGCTGTTGCGACGCCCTTCAAAAGGATTTCGTCACTCACTGCCTCTCCATCTAATTTGACGCTCCCTAGTAATCAGTCGACGCTTCGGGTTGTGGCTAGTGATGATGCGAATGGGGCGAGCCGCTTTCGGTGGCGACGTTTAAGTGGTCCTGGGTCGGTTTCTTTTTCTCCTAATAATAGTAGTTCAACTACGACGACTGCAACATTTGGGGATGTTGCTGGGACTTATCGAATTGAGGTGACGATGAGCGATTCTCGTGGATTGACCGAGGTTTCACGGGTGGTGAATGTGGTTGTTGGAGGAGGTGGAGGAGGTGGAGTTGGCGAAGTTGAGGTTATCGATGTTACCGAAGGAACCGGGCAAGGTGGAAGTGGTGATAAGGTGTTGGAAGCTGGGTTTCGATCCAATGGTGCTAGCAAGTTAGTTGTTGTTCTAGGGGCTGAGCATGGATGGCCAGGAAATACTGGAGGGGAGTTTCGTTCGGTGACCTATGGAGGGGTGGCAATGACGGAGGCGATCCAGGAAGGGGGCGGTGTTCCTACGGCGGCGATCTTTTACCTCGATAATCCGGGAGTTCAGGGAGATGTCGTTGTGGATCAGGGGAATCACAATGGAACTTGCTACGCGATCTATCGTTTGAGAGGGACCTTGCCTGGAGTGGGAGCCTCGAGGAAATCAACGAGCCACGCGGTTAGTTTGACAACGACTCGCGCGAAGTCATTGGTCATTGCTGGTGTTCTCAATGCAGGCCCTAATGGAGGAAATTTGGCTCCGGATATGAGAGCTAATTCTCCATTGATTGAGGATACTGACACGGATCTCTTTGTTGGAAGTCGATGGACCTCTTTATCGGCTGGTTCCGCGGAAATTGCGACGGCTAGTTCGCGGACCTATTCGTTCGCTGGTCGTGGGAGTTCTGATCTTTTAGCATCAGTCGTGGTTGAGATTCGGGCAGCTGATGGTGAAGGCGCTGGGGAACGAAAGAATTGGGCAAGGGAGTCTGGCGCTTCGGCGAACCAGTCCAATACGGGGTTTGGTGGCAGTGCTTCCAGGGCGATTGATGGAAATACGAGTGGGTTATGGAGTAGTGGGACGATTACTCATACATCAGGGGCTTCTCCTTCTTGGTGGCAGGTGAACTTGGGGGCGGATCGGCCGATCGATGAGATTGTGATGCACAATCGAACTGATGGAAACTTGGGACAGAGGTTGTCTAATTTTCGGGTTACTATTTTCAACCGCTTCGGAGTGATTGTTCTGAGGAGGGAATTTTATCGGACGTCTGGTTTTGTGGCGGATCAAGAGAAGTGGAGTTTCAATGAGGTTGTTGGGCGGACAGTGAGGATTGAGAAGCTGGGGTTGGGGCGTCTCAATTCTCGGTATTTGTCTCTTGCTGAGGTTCAAGTTTTTGGAGGTGGTGCGGTGGCTAATTTGTCAGGTTTGACTGAGGCGGATGCGCGGGATGCGATTGCTGAGGCGGGTTTATCTGTTGGTTCGGTGAGTCGGCAGTTTAGCGATTCGGTGATCGCGGGGCGGGTCATCAGCTATGTGGTGTCGGGCTCTCGAGTGAACTTAGTGATTTCTCAGGGGGTCGAAGGTTCGCCAAAGCTGGTGCAGTTGAGGGTGAGGAATGTGTCGTCGTCCACTTGGCAAACAGTGTTGATGGGTGAGAGTTATGACCGGGCAATTATTGTGGCGACTCCGATCATCGAGGATGCAAGGAATATTCCTCCCGTCGTGACTCGGATTCGAAATGTGCAGTCGGGTCAGTTCGCTTTGAAGTTGAGTCGGACTGATGGGGGGACGGGAACCGTTTTTGCTGATGTATCGGTGATCATTGTGGAAGAGGGGGTGTATACGCAGGAGAGTGGTGGAGTGAAGATGGAGGCCTTTAAGGTTGATAGTACGGTGGTGGCGAACAAGACGAGTTGGTTGGGGCAGCGGGTGGACTATGAAAACAGCTATGCTAATCCGGTGGTGTTAGGGCAAGTCATGACGACGAGGGACGCGAGGTGGTCATCGTTTTGGGCTTATGGTTCAACGCGGACGTCGCCTCCCAACTCTAGCAATCTGCACGTTGGAATGCATGTTGGTGAGGATTCGGTGAGGACTCGGACCCAAGAGATGATAGGATATATTGTGATCGAGTCGGGGTCTGGGGTGATTGGGAATTTGCGATATTCGGCGGGAGTGGGAGCGGATGTGGTGGTTGGGGTGGCTAATTCGGTCACTCCAATCAATTATCCTTTGAGTGGATTGAGTTCTGCTGATGCTGCGGTGGTGAGTTCTGCTGGAATGGATGGTGCTGACGGGGGGTGGCCGGTTTTAGCGGGAACAAGTCCGATGACGGGAAGTCGATTGGGACTTTATATTCTGGAAGACGAGATGAGCGACGATGAGCGTTCGCATACGCACGAACAAGTGGCTTATTTTGTCGTGGGTCGGAATCAAACGAGCAATAGCTCAAGGGATCTCTTGCCTGTTTCTCAGATCGAAATTACTTCGTTGAAATATTTGGGTGATGACCAATGGGAGGTGGTGTTGAAAGGGGCTCCATTCACGACATATCGATTGGTTTCTTCTCCTGATTTGACCTTCTCCTCTCCTGTTTTGTTAAAAGGATTGGTGGGAGAGAAGCAGGGTGCCGTGACGGGAGAGGGGCAAAGTGAAATCATTACGGACGAGAGTGGTTCTGCAAAGGTGACGGTGGTTTTGGATCGATCAAATCAGATGTTTCTTTCCGCTGAAGTGGCTGATTAGAGCAAGAGGTTGGCGGCTGATCTTGTGTTATTGTGCCGCTCGCCCCAGTGGGCGGGCGGTTTGTCATTGTGTTGGATGTTGGAGTAGGACTAGATTGAAGACCTGGCACAAAAGCAGGTAGTAATGTCTTTAGATTCTGAAATTTTTGGGAAGTTAGATGGATTGACGAAGCCATTGTTTGATCAGTTGCGGCAACATCCGAAGCGAATTGTGTTTCCGGAGGGGGAGGATCTTCGGGTTTTGAGGGTGGCTGAGCGATTTGTGTCGGAGAGGCTTGGGGTGCCGGTTTTGTTGGGTGATCGGGACAAGATTCATGGGCTGGCGAAAAAAGAGGGGGTTTCTATGGAGTTTGTTGGGGTGGTTGAGCCCAAGAGGTCGTCGGATTTTGATTTGTTTTGTGATCGATTGGAGCGAATTGAGAGGTATCGCGGGATGGAGGGATTAGATGTGGAGGGCGTGGTTGGAAAGCCGCATTATTTTGCCTCGATGATGGTTCAGTATGGTCAGGCGGATGCGATGTTGGGAGGGAATTTGATTGCTCCTGCTGGGGTGTTTCGTCCAGTTTTACATCTGGTC
>JAHDGN010000223.1 GCA_020627645.1 Akkermansiaceae bacterium | reverse complement strand
GTTCAAAATAGTACAAGTCTAAAATTCAAAAAACTTCATTTAAAATCACACCCAAGCGATTCTTTAGAATAAGAATCCCCGATTGATCCATTTCACCCTCGAAAACCTCAAAACTCCCGCTCTCGATACAACTTCGCATTCCTCACATACTTTTCCGCCCACTTCTTTACCCCCTCCTGGTCTTTCCGATCCAAGGTCCTCACCACTTTAGCTGGACTGCCTAGAACTAAAGAGCCTTCCGGAATCACTGTTCCCCGTGTGACCAAAGCATTCGCACCAATAATAGAACGTGCACCAATCACCGCGCCATCTAACACACAAGCGCCCATTCCCACCAAAACCTCATCCTTGACCTCACAAGCATGCAAAATCGCACTATGCCCCACAGTCACCAACTCACCCACATAGCATCCAAAATCATCCGCTAAGTGCACCACGACATTATCCTGCACATTCGATTTCGGCCCAATCTCAATCTCATTAATGTCCCCCCTCAACGTTGCATGATACCAGACACTCGATTCATCCCCCAAATAGACTCGCCCAACCACATCCGCACTAGCAGCCACAAAAACCGTATCCGGAATCACCGGCCAATTATTCTCAAAAGGCTCAATTGCCATGAGAAAAAATTAAGGTCCCTTTACAAATCCACAAGAACGCGACCTAAAAATATTGGCAATATTTCTGATCTGGCTGACCTTCTTCGAGTCAACACGACAAATCACAGACACCGATGCAACCCTTCCTCCTCGTCCTTGCCACCGTCATCATCGGCGTCGCCCTGCGCTCATGTAATCGCCTCCTTTTCCGTAAACTCGGCGCACTCACCTTTCTCCTAGCCTCTTTCCTCGCCTTCTACTTCCTCTTCGGAACCTGGTGGGCCGGTCTCTTTGGCATAGCCATTTGGTTCATCCTCCCTTGGCTCGACCTCCTCACCCGAGTCCGCAAAATGCGCCTTCCGCTCGAAAACCGTCTACGCACGAAAAGACTCCCTGACGAAGACCACTTCCCCAACGCCGCCAGACTCATCTACGAAATCGAAGAAGCCGAATTCGAACACGTCACCGACTCCGGATGGGACTGGATCGGGATGCACCAATACTTCCGCTTCTTTTGGAACCCCGAAGCCAAATCTGTGGCCGCAGTCTGCCTCTGCGAACACGACCGCATTGCTTTCGCCTTTGTCACTGTCTCTTCCCACTCCCCGGACGGCCGAGCCATTCACACCACAAACTATCCGTTTTCTCCCACGCTCAAAAGATCTCCAGAATCGTTCTGGGACCACCTCCCCTGCGAAAAAAACAATTTCCCAGCCATCCTTGACGATCATCACCAACACCTCAAAAAACACAAAATTTGCCCTGACGACCTCCTCATTCCAGATCCCGAAAACATCCTCCAACAAGTCGAATCCGAAATGCGCAAACAAATCGACCACAATGCCCACTGCGGACTCATCCACCTCACCGACGACCAACATTTCAGATACTCACTAAAAGGACTTTTTTTCCTTTGGATCCAATCCATGAAAGACATGATTCGGCTCTGCTAAGCCCATTTTATGTCCATCGCTGAACTCCTCACCACCACAAACGAGAGCCCACTCGAAGCCTCCTTCGGAGCCCAACTCCAAGCCATCCGGCAACGCGAAACCAAAGGAGGGAAACCCTATCTAGAGTGGACCCTCGCCGACTCCACAGGCAACTTCACTCTCAAACTCTGGAACAACCACCCCCAATTTCAACCCGCCCTCGAAATCGACCCCGAAACCCTTCTGCATCTTTCCGGGGAATGGACCCAAAACCAATACGGAATCGACGGCAAAGGTTGGAAATTCCGATTTCTCAATGAACAAGAAATCTCAGAATTCCTAGCTGGAGACCCAAACACCCGGAAAAAACAAAACGAAGACTTCGACCACATCCTAAGCCTTCTTGACACCCTCAACGACCCACGACTCAAAACGATCTCTCAACTCTTCATCGATCAATATGGGGACCGCTTCCGCCGAACCGCAGCCGCGCGAAAAAACCACCACGCTCGACGAGGAGGACTCGTCGAACACGTCGCACAAATGATGCGCTCAGCAGATGTCATCTCACAAGTCTATCCCGGCCTCAATCGTGACCTCCTCCTCACCGGTGTCCTTTTCCACGACTCAGGAAAACTCTGGGAAAACACCTATCCTGAAACCGGTTTCAACCAACTTCAACTCCTGCACGGCGAGATGCTCGGCCACATTCCACTAGGCCTCGAACTCGTCAACAAGCTATGGCGAGAACTTCCTCTCGACACCTGGCTGCATCTGGAACCAGCAAATGAAAACGTCCGCCTCCACCTCCTCCACCTCGTCTCCTCCCACCACGGCCAATACGACTACGGATCCCCCACCCTACCACGCACTCCCGAAGCCTTCGCCCTCCACTACATCGACAATCTAGACGCAAAACTCGAAATGCTTCACGACGCCTACACCACATCACCAGAAATTGCTCCCGGCATCCACGAACGCCAATTTCCTCTCCCAGCTCCTCTAGTCACCCCTCTTTCTCCATTTGTCAAAGAACCATCCACCTCTGACCAAAACCACCTTCCAAACTCAGACGAACTCTTCTAATATCATCTTTGGAAGAGGTATCATTCCGCCAACCTACGTCACATCATTTAAATCGATAACACAATAACTCTAATCAATTTCACCAAACAATCCTCTGATCATAGACTGCCCCCCTATGATTAAAAAAACCTTTGGATCAGCTATCCTAACAATCGGCCTCGCCTCCGCCCAAACACCCAGCCTTCAATCTTTGCTCGAACAAGGTAAGACCGAACAAGCGGTCCAGCAGTATGCGCAACCGCCAGGCAATCAGAGCACCTTTATCAAAGCTCTCTGCCAGCTCTCGACAACCATAGAAACGGTTCAACAAGACCTCTACAGATTCGGCTTTGAGGTAAACAGCAACTCGGCTGGAATCCGATCTTTTGGCCCGGTTCCTCACAACCCAAAGCCTGAACCCGTGAACTACCAAAAGGTACGAACTACCATCGAAACCCTCCATAACAACCTTCATCAAATTGAAGAGACCATCGCCCAAATTGGATCAGACGAATTCCACCTCCCATTAGATCTCACCAAGGTCAGGTTCGATGTCGACAAAGACGGAAAAAGAACCAAAAAAGAATCTTCTATCGCCCTATTCATGAACATGCGAAATGACCTAACGAGAAGCATCATCACCTCACAGGAGCCTCTCAACGAGATCGAAAAATTCGATGGTACAATCACCTTCGACAAGAGTGATCTCATCTGGCTCAAGGGTTATATTCAAATAATCCTGGGCACCACCGACACCCTGCTAGCTCATGACTTCGAACTAGCATTCAACGCTATCTCCGACAACCTATTCCAAAATCCCGAAAACGCTCTCACGGGAATGAAACTAAATGAAGAAGGATGGTAAGACATCGTCAATCTGATCGCCGCGCTACATCAAGCAAAGATGAAAATAATTGAACCCAAACGCCTCACACAAGGCCGTCAGCACCTTACCAACATGGTAGAATGTAGCAGAGCAATGTGGACTTCCATTTTAAATGAAACCGACAACAACAAAGAGTGGTTGCCGTCGCCAAAACAAGAATCCGTCACCGGAATCAAAATCACCGAAGAAATGGTCACCCAATGGAACACGTTCCTAAACGAATATGAGGATATCCTAAACGGAAAAAAACTCATCCCCCACTGGCGCTTCAAAGGTAAGGGGCTAAACCTCAAGCGAATGACTGAAGAAATGACGGAGACCGATATCGTCCTCTGGGTGACAGGTCATGCCGCCGTTCCCTTTTTAGAAGAAGGAAACATCACCGACCCCCAAATTTGGAACCAAATAAATCGAGCATTCAACGGCAACTTGATCGGCATGGCGTTCTTCATCAACTAAGCAGAACTTCTGATCATTCAGTCAAATGAAGGTGGCTTCAAAAATCGAACGAAACCACCTTCATCTAAAACAGATCGCCCATCGAGGGCATCACCTTGTATTATTTCTTCATCAAATCTCGGGCCTGCTCGACCCACTCCTCTCGCTCAATTCGCCCCCGAAGACCTAAACATCTAGAAAACTCATCAGATACTTCCTGAGTCCACAACGCAATCTGCTGAAACCGATAAACTCCAAAGCCATGCAATTTTTCCTCCATCGCTGAACCTACCCCTTGAATTTTGGTTAAATCATCCAACAACAACGGCCGCGAATGATAAATGACTCCCAATTCAGACACAGTCACATCCTCACCTGCAAAAGTCTCTTTAGCAGCAACAACGAACCCAGCACGATCCCCAGTCACAGAGCCAACATCTCCAAAAATCCCACCCAACATAGGAGTCCCCGATTTTGAACCCTTGTTCCCCGTTCAATTTTTTGTTTTTACTTGGCCACTTCAATCTAGCCCCATACCCATGCAGCTTAGGATCCCAGCCAGTACGATCACGAATATAGTCTGCCTGTAAGCCATCGAGAGACTGCAGTTGCTTGACCCTAAAAATCCCCAATCCATTCAACTTTGTAGCGATTCCTCCATCAACACCCTCAATAGTGGTTAGATCATCAGCATCATTGGCACGACTCTTCCCCCTTCCCCCAAGCCCATCCACTCTTTGCACTTCTGGCTCCTCTTTTCCTTCCTCCTCCGAATCGCCCCCCTCAAAGCCCTCAAACCCTTCGAACCCCAAAAAATCCAACTCCCTTTCTTGAGTAAAAACGAGCTCCTTATTCCCTTGCCCAATCGCCCCAACTTCATTGATCCCCATGTCCTCTTCCTCCCCTTTCAACCTAGCAGACAGATCTTCATCCCCCACCTCAAGTAAGGTCAACTCATCTGCAGCAATCGGAGCAAGTTTTTTACCCACCTCCAGATCCGGATCGATTGTCGCCGAATCTCCAGAACCGCTTTCAAGGACCAGACCTGCCGTTCCTATTTCTCTTTCTTCAACCCCATCGCCCTCACTCGTGGTCTGTTCTTCTATCCCGGATACCACATCAACCCCAACCGCTCCAATTCCAGATCTCAAACCAGCCCGTTTCAATTTGTCTCCAAAATCTGCCCAACTAAAACCCAATTCCGCCCTTTCGTTCAAAGCATCAAATTGCCTCTGATTAAGCTCTCCCAACTGATCAAGCCGATAAATCCCAACCGAATTTAAACGCCCTTCAATCGAACGATCGACCCCCTCTAACCTGGTCAAATCGTCGATTTGGGTCGGAGGGTCGACATAAATTGACCCTAAGTCAGGATCAAAAATCGTTGTTGCATCAGAGCTTCCATCACCCCTCCGAACCCCATCTCCCTGTCCCTCAAACTCAGCATCAGGAACCCCAAAACTCTTCTCAGGAATATCTTCAACACAGACTCGATCACCCCCCTTAAGCTCCCTGCGCAACAAAACAAGCTCCTCTTCCAATAGCGACTTCTCCTGCAAAGCAATTCGGTAACGCTTGCCAAACTTCGACCAAATGGACCAGGCAAACCACAATCCACACAAAAAAGTAGAAACCAACAAAGGCACCCACCAAAGCGCACAAAAATGCTCCATCAAATAACCAAAGTTTCTCATCATCTTATCTTCAGACCTTAATGCTCAGAAAGCTGCGACTTCTTCGTTTCCAACTCTGCCCTCAGTTGCTCGTTAGCTCGCTCCACGCTCAGAGCTTTGTTCTTCATCCCCTTCCACAAAAGACAACCGGCCAAATATCCCAAAACAAAACAAATCGCCCCAATCAGAAAAACAGGAAAAAACACCTGCCAAAAATAAAATAGAAATGACTCTGACATAACTCTTTTCGGAAAATGAACTAGTGCGCTGTCATTGCTAAAATTTCGGGTTTCTTAAATAAATTTTTTTCAGT
>JAHDGN010000222.1 GCA_020627645.1 Akkermansiaceae bacterium | reverse complement strand
CTCACCCTCCTCGCTGCCGCTCCTTTTTTTTGGGCCAACGACCTCAACCTCTCTAGCCGTGACTACGCCAACGGAGCCAAACGCTTTAAAGCCGTCTCCAATAAAGTTTCTCCCTCACTCAAAGCCGCATTCAAAGAATCCAACCTCAAATGGGGCTCCCCCGTCTACCTCCGCGCTTTCAAAAAAGAACGACAACTCGAAGTCTGGGTCAAAAATGGACAAAAATACCAACTCTTCCGCACCTACCCCATTGCGGGAGCCTCTGGATCACTCGGCCCAAAAAAACGCCAAGGCGACCGCCAGGTCCCCGAAGGCTTCTACTACGTCCCTCAATCACGCATGAAGCCCGATTCCCGCTACCACCTTGCCTTCAACATCGGATACCCCAACAAATTTGACCTCGCCCACCAACGCACTGGCGACTTCATCATGGTCCACGGGTCTCGATTCTCCATTGGCTGCCTCGCCATGACCGACGCCAAAATCGAAGAAATTTACACCCTCTGCCAAGCCGCTCTCACCAATGGCCAAAAATACTTTCGTATCCACCTCTTCCCCTTCAAAATGAACGACCAAAACATGGCCCTTCACCAAAATTCACCTCACTACCCCTTCTGGCAAAATCTCCAAACTGGCTACCAATGGTTCCAAACCCGAAAAACTCCGCCCAACGTCACCGTAAAAGATAAGCGCTACCACTTCAGCCCAATTCAGTGACCTCACCAACACTTCTGTCTTCCGATCACGCACCTCGAGCAAACCGCTCCGCTCCAAGCTGAACACTAGCGTTCTATTCATCGACTCATCATGACATCCGCTCACAGAATTCTTATCCTCGCTCTCGCTCTCACCAGCCTTGCATCCTCCCACCCCATCGAATTCCATCGCGATCCCTTTCGTCAACTCGAAGAAGTCTGGCCCACTCCCACCGAGTCACGGATCGCCTCTGGTGCCCCCGGGCCCAAATACTGGCAACAGCAAGTCGACTACCAAATCAACATCTCACTCAACCCCCAAAGCAACCTCCTCACTGGCACCCAAGTCATCACCTACCACAACAACTCCCCACACACCCTCAACTACCTCTGGATGCAACTCGACCGGAACAAATTCACCCCTGGCTCCATGGGGCACCAAACATCCGAATCTCGCGGAATCCCCGAAAAAACAACCTTCGACAACTTCGAAGCACTCCTCAAAAAAGAAACCTTCAACGGCGGATTCAACATCACCAAACTAGCCGATCTCCACGACAAACCACTCACTCATCGCATCAACGATACCATGATGCGCATCGACCTCCCCCAACCACTTCAACCCAAACAAACATTCACCTACAAACTCAACTGGCACTACACCATCACCGACTCCCGCACCTCATGGGGGCGCAGTAATGCCGAAACCTTCAAAGACGGCACCAAAATCTACCAAGTCGCCCAATGGTTTCCCCGCCTCTGCGCCTACACCGACGTCCGAGGCTGGCAAAACAAACCCTTCCTAGGCCGAGGAGAATTCGCCCTCGAATTCGGAAACTACCTCGTCTCCATCACCACACCAGACCACCACGTCGTCTCATCCACCGGTGAACTCCAAAACCCCGAAGAAGTCCTCAAGCCCACATGGCGCGAACGACTCAAAACCGCCGAAACCGCTGACAAACCCATCTTCATCATCACCCCCGAAGAGCAGGGCTAACTCACTTTGGAAGTCCTATATTTAGAGGGTTTTCGCAAACTACAAATTTCACTTTCAAAGATTGACTGGCCGCTAGAGCCCAATTTTTTGATTGCCCAAATCGCTTCGCACAACGGAACAACACAAGATGTTGTGGTCTATTTCTTTCCACCACAACCTAAAGTGAGTTTGCCCTGCCCCGAAGAGGCCAAAAAGAACGAAAAATCAAAATCCAAAAGCACCAAAACCTGGACCTTCAAAGCCGATAACGTCCGCGACTTCGCCTGGTCCTCGTCCACCAAATTCATCTGGGACGCCGTCCTCCACCGACTTCCCAATTCCAACAAACCCGTCTGGGCCATGTCGTATTACCCGAACGAAGGCGAACCCCTCTGGTCCCAATACTCCACCCACTCCATCATTCACGCCCTCAACGTCTACTCCCACTTCACCTTTGACTACCCCTACCCGGTTGCCATCTCCGTCAATGGCCCCGTCTACGGCATGGAATACCCCATGATCTCGTTCAATGGCCCACGCCCTGCCAAAGACGGCACTTACCCAGAACGCACCAAACATGCCCTCATCTCAGTCATTATTCACGAAGTCGGTCACAACTGGTTCCCCATGATCATCAACTCCGACGAACGCCAATGGACCTGGATGGATGAAGGACTCACCACCTTCGTACAAATGCTGGCCGAACAACTATGGCGCGAAAACTATCCCTCCGGAGCCACCCCTCGCAAAATCATCCCCTACATGACCAGCCGCAATCAGCGCCCCATCATGACCAACTCCGAATCCATCCTCCAATTCGGAGCCAATGCCTACCGAAAACCCGCCGTCGGCCTCTCCGTCCTCCGCGAAACCATCATGGGCCGCGAAGTCTTTGACGACGCCTTCCGCCAATACTGCCAACGCTGGAAATTTAAATCTCCCGAACCCTCCGACTTCTTCCGCTCCATGGAAGACGCCGCCGGAGTTGACCTCGACTGGTTCTGGCAAACCTGGTTCTACACCACCAAACACGTCGACATCGGAATCAACTCATTCACCCAACACATCCTCAACCCAGACCTCTTCAACCCCGACGAACAGGCCGCCAACAAAGACAAGGAGCAAAAAAAGTCCCAAGGGAAAAACATCGTCGGACAACGGAACAAAGATCTCCCCAAATACACTGATGAAAAGCCATCTCTCGATGACTTCTATATCAAAAAACAGAAAAAGGACGGCTCACACCTAGATCAAGTCACCCAAAAACAACGCGATGAGTTCTACAAACAGTTTCAAAAACTCACCCCAGCTCAGCATCAACTCCTACGAACCAAAAAACACCTCACCTCTGCCAGCTTCACCAATCATGGCGGCGCGATGATGCCCATCGTTCTCGAACTCCACCTCAAGGGAGGACAAAAAGAAACTCGCACCATTCCAGCAGAAATTTGGAAGAAAAATCACAAAACCGTCACTAAACTTTTCATCACCGACAAGCCTGTCAAACGGATCACCATCGACCCTCTCGAACAAACTGCCGACGCCAACCTCTCCAACAACACCTGGCCCCCCAAGGTCAAAGAGTCTCCCTTCACTCTCCATCAACCCGAGGAAAAAAAGCCAGACAACCCAATGGCCAAAGCCCTGGAAAAAGAGAAAAAGGAACTCCAGAAGCAAAAAAAAGAACAAAAGAAAAACAAAGAAAGCCCCTCCCCCTAGCGTCGCGGTGACCTCTAAACGTGGCGGAGACTTCCAGTCTCCAAGCCCCTCCCCCACATAAAAACCCTGTCCTCAAAAAGGACAGGGTCTCTCACTTATAACCTCAAATGAGATGATTTACTTCACAGGAACCGCCTCAACCTCCTTCTTTTCCACCTCCACCTTTTTTCCTGCCTCAACCTTAACTTTCTTCAACTTCGTCACCCGACCAGTCCGGTTCCAATCCTCAACATAAAGATTTCCAGCCTTGTCGAACGACAAGCCATGAGGTGCCGTGAAAATATTCACCTTCATATCCTCTGGCTTCACCCCAAACTTAGCCCACTGCTTCTTATTTGGATTATCACCAAGAAACGCAACCTGCTTCCCTGCCTTGTCAATAATCGTCACCCGAGACTCCAACTCAGCCACCGCACAGTAGTCTCCCAAAATCGAAACCGCACACGGACGACGAAGTCCAGTCGAATACTCACCAATCCACTTTCCGCTAAAATCAGCGTGGATCAAACGACGATTCTCACGATCACAAATCAACAACCGAGGTTCACCATAACGCAAATCCACCTTCAATCCATGACAAGTCTTCGTCGCCACCTTCTCTCCATCACCGCGACTACCAAAGCTCAACAAAAGCTTCCCTGTCTTATCGAACTTATGAATCAACTGTGAACCATAGCCCATCGAACAAAAAATGGTCCCATCCGGAGCGACCGCCACACTCGTCAACCCATTCCAGCCACCAATCAGATCAGGATACTCCTTGGCCGAAATCGACATCACAAGCTTGCCATCGGTATCCAACTTACAAACTCTCAATCGATTTGGTCCACCCAACTGAGCACCCCAAAGAAAAGTCTTTCCATTCTCCACCGACAAATCCATCGCATGGAAACCACTGCACTCAGGCGCAATCGACCTCACAAATCCTCCATCAACCTTGTAGACTAAAATTCCGTGCGCCGCATCGGTCGCCGCATAAACCAACCCAGTTGCATTATCGACCACAACACCTCCGTGCGTGGGTCCTACATTCTTACCCTCAGGCAAATCATCCCAATTGGGAATCGCTTCAAAAGTCCATTCCCCTTTTCCAGTCAACGTTCCTTCTGCAGGAGCCTCCCCCGGCTTGGTATCATGATCGGGATGCGCAAACGCCATCACTGGCAACAAACCTAGCAAAGTCTTGAATTTCATCGCCGTGAGAATGCAAAAAAGTCCCTTCGAAGCAAGGATTACCCACCTCTTTCGTTGATCATCCCCCGCCTCAACCTCCAAATCTTCCAGGTTCCTAAAATGAGCCCCCCCAACAATACAACCACCCAAAATCCAACTCCACAGACAAAAAAATCATTCCAAAAACCTGATATGTAGACAGGACGGACCATTGGCTTGTGAATTCCAACCCTCAAATCAACGGCTTCCTGATCATCATAAGATTCCACTCGCTGGTAGACAATAGCTCCTCCCTTCAACCCAAGAGTTTCGCCATAGCTAAGAGAAGTAAATTCTTCACTCCCATTGCTGACGCCAACCCGCCTCTCAACATAAAGATCGACCGAGGTCCCGATGGCCAAAACAATCGCCGACAAAATAAATATCCTCCTCACTTTCCAAATTTTTCAGCTCGCTTCCAAAAGCAACTTCCAATCCACCAAACCACCCCCACCCCCAATCCCAAAACTGCAAACCAATCCCCAACTCTCGCATAAATCGTCACCCAACCATCTTTCGGCACATAAGCATCCGCCAACAAATACCCCCGATGAAAATGGCTTCCATTCTCATCCACCAACTCCCTCCTCACCTTCGTCAACGGATCCACCAAGGAACCACCTGCAGACACCACCCCGGTCACCCCACGATTCGCACACCTCACAATCGGGCGTCTCAACTCGATCGCCCGAAAAATCGCATTCTGAAAATGCTGTGCCGCTCCCTCTGTCTCCCCAAACCAACCATCATTCGTCACATTCACCATCACCTGTGGCCCCTTTCTCACAAAACGCCTCGTGACCCGCTGCACCGTATCCTCAAAACAAATCGAAGGAATGACACCAACCTCCTCTTCTCTCACCCTCATCTTCAAGGGCTCAAACCTCGTCCCAGATGCCAACCCATCGCCAAACTCAACTCCGGTCGTATTCCGATAAAGCGCTCTCAAAAATGGCACGTTAGGAATCGTCTCCCCGAGAATCACCAAATGGCTCTTCTGATAGCTCTGCCTCCGCTCCCCCTTTTGCTCCACTACCATCGAATTAAACACATCCACCTCCGGATCCATCGGACTGCCTCCTCTCATAAATTCGTTGATCCCAAAGACGAACGCCAGATTCCCCTGTTCTCGCACCCATTCCATCACCCACTCCATCCTCGGCTGCTTCCCATTCTCCATCGTTCCAATGACCGGTCCTTCCTCCGACAACTCTAAAAAATCTTCCAAACAAACCTCCGGCCACACCACCAAATCAACTCCCCGAATTTCCGCGACTCCGCCATCCTTCGTCTCCTCCTCCAAC
>JAHDGN010000221.1:1451-5913 GCA_020627645.1 Akkermansiaceae bacterium | reverse complement strand
CCGTGAATCTCCCATAGAATCAGGCCTTCGTTCCTTAACCTGACGCGAATGGCTTTCAACCGTTGATGGACTGGCATTTTTGAATGCTGAGCAAATCTGGGGATTTTTTGGGGTGTGGTCGATGTGGGCTGTCAAATTCGGTATTGCCACTATTGTTTCAATGCTCGAATTCGAAGGAAAAATTTTGGCAGATCCGTGAGGCTTTCTGGAATGGTGACTTTGACGGTCTGGGTTGTATCACCAGAGATTTCGATGTTGGCCGGATTGAGTGAGAACCAAACTAAGTCGGAGCCAGAAACCCAGGCCCATTGGTAGCTGAATGAGTATCCAGTTAAATCTGGATTTCGTCTGGTGTAGGAGAAAGACCAAGATGAGTCGAGTGATAGGTTGTAGGGTGAGGCATTTTGGCTGTTGGTGGGGTCTTTGGCCCAAATCCATTCTTCTAAGTTGGTCAGTCCATCTTTATCAAAATCGATTGATGGGTTCTCTAGATTGGCACCAGAAAACCGCGATGCCCAGAGGCTGTAGTCACTCGCTTCGGTGACTGTGATCATTGTCGACTCAATTGTTGTTAATCCGAGAGGGTCTCTTGCCGTGGCTTCAACAACGTACTGGCCTGGTTGAGAAAATGTTGCTGTGGTTATTGAGGAGGAAGGAGAGTCGATGGTGATCGTTCCTGGGGCGATGATATTTAGGGTATAGTCTTCGACCTCTCCCCATCCAAGGTTGCCGGCGGTTATGGGTTCGTTATAAGACATAATAACCCGCATTTTACGATGCCCAGCGATGAGAGGGGTCGGGATCGTGATTTGTCCGCTTACCGGTCCTTTGCCAGCGGTTGAGAGGAGTTCCTCACCTGGATCTTCGAAATCCCCATCTCGATTCCAGTCGACATAGATGTGCCACCTCTCATCGAATTCGCCATTAGTGAAGCCGGGGTCTAAGAGGTAGCTAAGGGTTTGTCCGGTTTGGGCATCTAGGATGAGATTGGTTGCGTCAAGGTATCCATCGTTATTGCCTGTTGTATTGACTAGGGGGCCGATATTGATTCGTTCGATAAACTCCGCTCGGGAGTCTGCTTTGATAGGGGCTGAAATATTTGGAAAAGTATTTGGAAGTCGGGATCTCCATTCGAGGGTCAAGGGCTGAGATTCTGGATCGTTTGCAACTAAGGAGAGGGTAGTGTTGATTCCTACGGGTATCGTGTTTGGAGTTGCCGTTGGTGATTGTGCGATATTTGGGCGGTCATTGAAGTCTACTCGGAAAGTCATGGTGTTTGAGGAGGGACTGATATCGTAGATTCTGACACCGGATGGTTGGTAGTTACCGAATCGATATGACCATGAATTTGGTTGGATACTATTTTTTGGGGAGAGTTCATTCACCCCAGAGGCGTTAAACATGTCGGTGTCATCCCCCTGATTTACCTTTTGCTCGAGATCGAATTTTCCATCTGCTTGGAGCAATGAAATCATAAAATGGTTGCCGTTATTGGGCCAGCCAGCTTGTCCGGGATATCCTTCGTTGCTGTTTCCAGTTTTGACAGTTTCATCGATGTGGTAGATGGCAAGGCCATTTGCTGGGCTATTTAGATATACACCGAGGGGTTGTCTGTTTTCGATGAGCAAATATTCACCTTCGGGAAACCCCTTAGTGATTTTGAAAATTTGACTTCCGTTTGCGCTAGATTGAATCGAGAAGAAGCCATCTTCAGAAATTGTTGTGGGGGTGGACCATCCCATTTTAATCATGCTCCAGGGGTCAAGGGGTGGTGGATTATCAAAGCCGGAGAACGACATAATAGAGTATTTGCCGAGGCCAGAACTTCTTCTGTTGTTTTCATCTGGGGTGGAGTCGTAGAGGTCGGGCAAGCCTATCATGTGACCGAATTCGTGGCAGATGACTCCAATTCCAGTGATTCGATTTCCGGAGAATCCATAGAGGGCGGGATTCGCATTGTAAGATGTGACAGAGATCCCCTCAGAGCCGGTCCAGTTCATGCCCCCGCGGTGAGACCAGATGCGGTTGATGTGGGGTGCTCCATCGCTGTCAGTTTGGTCGGGTCCTAATCCTCCAACGGCGGCGTCGTATCCAGAGTGGATTAGAGTGATGGCATCAAGAATGTCATCATTGTTACGGTCGTAGGTGTCGAAGCTGAAAGTTGGGTCCTGATCCAGCTGATTGAGGATGAACTCTAGAATTTCTCTTGGTTTCCCGTTTCGTCCTGAGGTTCCATCTGCGTAGTAGGCTTCAGAATTGGGTAGATCGATCCAGCCAACGACATGTGAGTCGAGCTGGAATTGGCCTTTCGAAATATCATTATAGTAGGTTTTGACGCTTTTGTTGGGGACAAGGTTTGGAACGGTGGAAGGGGAATTGAAGAGTAATTCAAAATCTTCCCGGGATGGAAGGGTTCTAGTTTGGTGATTCGAGAAACGCGCTAGAATCACCAGGTTTTTGACCTGTCCCGTGTTCGGGGTGTTGGCGAGAGCCTGATATTGCCCGAGGAGGCAGGTCAGTGTAGATAGAAGATAAGCGATTGATCTATAATGAATGGTCATTCCTTTGATTTAAATTGAGTGCAAAAAATTGGTTTTTTTCCCATTGTCAACCTATGTCTTTCGGGGAGGTTTTATTTAATGTGTTGAAAAATATATACCCAATATTAGTGAATATTTATCTTAAAATTTTATCACTGTAAATAAGAGGGTATTTTTTTGTTTAAGTTGCTAATAATTAGTAAGTTGTCATATTTTTTCTTTTGCCATCAATTAGATTGAGTTTGTTTTTTTCGCCAAAAATCAACCTGTCAAAATATTTCATTTTTGCATGCAAGTTGATATCTGAGTCCTTGGTGGGTTTGTTTTTTTTTGCTCCTTATTTAAATATTTATTACCTGCAAAGTAACTCGAATCGATCTATGAGAAAAATATCTGTTTTTGTTTGTGCGTTGTGTGGCCCGGTTTGGGCTGCGTCAGTCGACGATCTAACCTATACGATTTCGGCTGCAAATGAGGTTACCATCACTGATTGTCTCACTACTGCCTCCGGTGTGCTTGAGATTCCTGAGGTGATCGAGGGAAATCCGGTGGTAGAGATTTCCAATGGAGCCTTCAGTAACTGTGTAAGTTTAACTGACCTAACGATTCCTTCTAGTGTTAGAAACATTCGGGATGGAGCTTTTGAGGGTTGTACTGGTCTTACGGCAATCGATTTTCCCGAGGGGATCACTGGTATGAGTCAAAACCTTTTGAGGGATTGTTCTAGCCTAACTACGGTTACGATTCCTTCTACAGTTAGGACGGTTCGTACTTCAAGTTTTGCTGGGATGACTAGTCTAACAAGCTTTGTTGTTGCAGATGGGAGCGCTCATTTTGTAGCCGTTGATGGTGTTCTCTACAGTACGGATCTTACTAGGATTTTTAAGTATCCCGAGGGGCTGACTGATGTAAGTTTTGTGATTCCTGATGGAGTTGAAGTTGTTGAGCAGAATGCGTTTCGAGATTCCAACGTCAATCTGGTTGAAGTGACAATCCCGGCTTCGTTAACAACGATCGGGGGTGCGGCATTTCAGCAATGTGGGAGTCTTTCGACCGTCAAGTTTAAGGGGGCAGCTCCTTCTCAGTCAAACAGATGGGCATTCTGGCAAAATTCTCAACCGATTACGGCTTTGGTTTCTCCTGATCATGCGGCATCCTTTGGTGGAGATGGGGCGACGTGGAACAATCACCTAACAGTTCAGGTGGATGTGGCTTCAGATGGTCCGTTGATTACAAGCATTAGTGTTGAGCCTGGAGATGCTGCGACTCTGACGATCTTAGGTTCACCATCGACCGAGTATACGTGCTTGAGCTCTGTGGACCTGCAGGCCTTTGATCCAATTTTGACGACGCCTCAAACTGTGACAACGGATAGCAGTGGGGTGGCTTCTTTTCAGATTGATGCCTCTGAGCTCAAGAAGTTTTTCGTTGTTGAAGGAGCCTCTGCTGCTGAGTGATTTACATTCTTTCAGGGCAATTTTGGGATGGGGCCACTCTTTTGTGAGAGCTTTTGAGTGGTCTTTTTTTGCCCGGAATTTAGAGGATCGGGTTGGAGGTTCTTTCGTTAAGGAAGATTGTGAAGAACGATGTTTGATTGGGACAGAGGGTCTGAGAGATGTGCGGCGTTTGTCGTTGGTTGAGGTGCCCACACCATTCCCTCTTCCTGCCTTGCTCATTCTAAGAGTTGCTCCGCCATTTTGAAACTAGAGATGGTCTTAGAATCTGAAGTTGGTTCCGAAGTAGAGTTGGCGAGCTTTTTCGTCATTTACTAATTTTTCAGAAGAACCTTCGATCATGACTTGTCCTTCGACAAGGAGTGAGGCCCGGTCGACAATTTCGAGGGTTTCACGTACTTGATGGTCTGTGATGAGAATGGAGAGTCCGTCGTTTTGACGAAGTTCGCGGATGATTTTGTGAATTTC
>JAHDGN010000221.1:0-1441 GCA_020627645.1 Akkermansiaceae bacterium | reverse complement strand
CTTGGACTGCAATTGGGTCGATGCCGACGAAGGGTTCATCGAGGAGTAGTAGTTTTGGGTCAGTGCAGAGGCAGCGGGCGAGTGAGAGGCGTCGTTTTTCGCCTCCGGAGAGGGCGAGGGCGTCTGACTTGCGAACATGATTGATTCCGAAGCGCTCTAGTAATTGGTCGGCACGTAGATGTCTTTGTTTGCGGGAGAGGTTTTTACGGGTTTCAAGAACTGCTAGCAGATTGTCTTCGACGGAGAGTTTTCGGAAGATGGATTCTTCTTGAGGAAGGTATCCCATGCCAAGTCTGGCTCTTTTATGCATGGGATATCTGGTGATTTCTCTTGATTGGAACGTGACTCGTCCGTGGTCGGGGCGTACGAGGCCGGCGACCATGTAAAATGTGGTGGTTTTTCCGGCTCCGTTGGGTCCGAGGAGTCCGACAATTTCGCCATGTCCGACACGCAGGCATACGTCGTTGACAACCATACGGCCGCTGTATGATTTTTGAAGGCCTTGGACCTCGAGAAGGTATTCGTTGGAGGAGCTCATCGCGTTTTAGGGACTTTGCCGGTGGTGGTCCATCCTTTGGGGGAAGGTTTGATTTGGGTGACTTTGTTTTCTTTGATGATGATGGAGACGGAGGCGTTTTTGTCGTTGGAGGTTGAGTTGAGTTGGGGAGAGATAAAACGGAGTTTGGGTCCTTTCAGAGTGAGAGTGGCAGAGTTTTGATTCAATTGGGTGTAGGTGGCTTTGCCTCCAAAAATGAGATATTCTTCTTTGTTGTGGATGGCTTTGATGCGGACGTCTT
The DNA here is from genome assembly GCA_020627645.1 of Akkermansiaceae bacterium. GTDB lineage: Bacteria > Verrucomicrobiota > Verrucomicrobiia > Verrucomicrobiales > Akkermansiaceae > SW10. Next base: position 644 of record JAHDGN010000221.1, on the reverse strand, counting down.
TGGATGCGGTAAAGGTTTTGAGTTGATTGTTTTTTTTGCTGAAGGTTGCGATGAGGCCGTCTTGTGAGGTGAGGGTAAGGTTGTCGGTTTGGAGGCTGGATTGGCCCTTGAGGTTGAGTTGGTTTTTGGGGCCGTTGAAGGAGATGTCTTTGGTGTTTTGAATGAGGATTTTTCCAGGGGAAGGTTTGAGCGGGGCGTTAAAGAGTTGGTCGATTGGGTGGGCGGTGGGGAGGGGGTTCTCTGGATCTGCTAGAAGTGGAAGAGTGAACAGAATTAGGATGAGAAGTTTCATGGGCTAGTCATTCTTGGGTTGTTTTTTGGGGAGGGTTAGGATGGTTTGCCAGCCGGAGGAGGACCATGAGGCGTCTTTGAGTTGATTCTTATGGAGGTTGACGACGATCCAGGCTCCTTTTTGGAAGGAGCGGTTAGCGTGGTCCCCGTAGATGAAGGCGAGTTGGTCTCCTCTGAGCGTGATCGTTGCGTTGTCGACATCTTTCTGTTCGTAGAGGGCGCGGTCACCTCCCACGTGAAAAGATTTGCCGGAGAGGGTGCCTGAGATGCGGACTGATCCTGATGCGGTAAATTTATCAAGTTTTCCCATCTTGCCTAGTCCACTGAGGGATGTTTTTTTGGATGCTTTTTTA
>JAHDGN010000220.1 GCA_020627645.1 Akkermansiaceae bacterium | reverse complement strand
CCTCATCAGCTCCGCTCCATGCGTATCTCCGCTCACCTCACCCGCGACCACGTAAACCGAACGACTCATCGACCCCCGAACCCTATGACCATTCCGTCATTTGCCAAACCCAATCCCTCAAATAACTCACCTTTGGAAACCCGACTCACCCACCCCTCATCCATGATTTAACAATACTTCACCTTGCCACCGCTGCCTGAAACCGCTACCTCCCTTGAACCAAACGACGCCATGTCCGAAAAAACCGAAAAAAAACCGGAAAACACTGACAACGCTCCTAGCCCCATCGGCGAAATCTCTCAAGAGCCATCCTCTTTCGAGAAATTCCTCGATGCGAACCAAAAGCGGCTCATCATCATCGGAATTCTACTCCTTCTCTGCGTCATCGCATACGTCGTCTGGGATGGCCTCCGCAAAAAAGGAATCCGCGACGCTGCCGCCGACGTCTCCTCTGCCCACACTGTCCCCATGTATGAAGCCGCAGCATCAAAATACGAGGGCAAAACAGCCGGAGGATCAGCTCTCCTGGAAAAATCCAGACTCCTCTGGCGCGATCAACAATCCGCTGAATCAATCAAAGTTCTCGAAGAATTCATTTCAAAATATCCTGACCATCCACTCATCGGAGCCGCCCACTTCCAGCACGGCCACCGCCTCAATAAAACGAATAAATTTGAAGAGGCTAAAGCAGCCCTACAAAAAGCCGTCGATGCCAAGTTTGCGACCAGCTCAAAAGCCCTCTTAGAACTCGGCAACATCGCCCTAAAAGAGAAAAAATTTCAGGAAGCCAAAGATTTCTACAATCGTGTCATCTCCGAATATCCCAAACACGGCACGGTCAAAGGCCAAGCCGAGGCAAACCTGAAACTCGTCGGCGTCAATGCCCCCACTCCAAAACAACCCACCCCAGCAGCCGCAAACACTCCTGGCGTTAACCTTCCAAAAATTCCTACCCCTTACACCCCGCCCCCAATCGTCACCCAACCCCCATCAGTCCTCCAAAGACACCTCCTCAGACCTCCGGTCAACAATCCACCTCTTCCAAACCAATAAATTTTAACTCAGGCCAATTTTACTCCTTTCCAAGCCACTGATCCAAACGCTTAAATCAACCAGCTAATCCAAAAAAATCATGTTCAAGAAAGTCACCAGCACCAGCCAGGAAGAACCAACTCCAGAAAAAAGCCTTCCACCAACACCATCGCCTTCACGCACCCCATCTCCGACTCCAGTAGCCGAACCACAAGCACGTGAGACCACTTCCCGCCCACAATCAACCTCTCCTGCCCCATCTGCAGCCCCATCCGGACAGCGCAATATTTTAAGCAACGACGTCTTCATCAAAGGATCCGTCCGCTTCACCAACGACCTCCTCGTCGATGGACGTATCGAAGGTGACATCACATCGGACGGCGCCCTCACCGTCGCCGAAAATGCCCATCTCAAAGCCGAAATCAAAACCAAATCCGTCGTCGTCTACGGGAAGGTCCACGGAAACATCGTTTGCTCCGAGCGCATCGACATCAAAGAAAGCGCCGAAGTTGTAGGGGATATCAAAGCCGGAACACTGTCGATCGAGCCAGGCGCCATCTTCGTCGGAAAATCTGAGGTCGGCACTCCCTCTGCTGCACCCAAGCAGCAATCATCCCAGGGAAATAACTCCAACAACAAAAAGCAACAGCACCAGAACCAGAAGGCTGGTGCCGCCTCCTAAATCTCTGAAGCTGAAACCAAAAACGGATCCACCAACGAACCTTGGCCTTCAGCTTCTTTAAAGACAAACCCAAGGGACCTCGTGAGGTCACTTGCCCACTTTGCAACCACCGCCAGCAGGAATCTCCGCTGGCGGTTTCTTCTCGCTGCAAAAAATGCAATGCATACCTAGCATTCAAAAAAAACGGTGAAATCGAAGCCCGCCCCGATCACGAATCCACCGCCAAAGTCACTGAATTAGAAACACCCCTTCCTCCCAAAGAAAAATCACCTCCCCAAAAAACGTCCCCCAACCCACCCACACCCCCCCCTGCACCCAAGCCTCTCCCACCATCACCTCAGAAAAAGGCACCCTCTCCTAACCTAGAAACAACATCAGATTCACCTCCCCCATCAACTGAGCCTCAATCCAAAATCACCCCTGGAAAATACGACCCTTTTTCCTCAACAAGCCCGAAACCTCCGGCCCCCAAACCTCTTCAACCAACAACGCCAGAACCACCCCAAAACCCCCTTTCGCCACAAGAAAGCACACCTGATCCCACCGAACACATTGACCTCTCCCTAAAGATCGAAGAGGACTCACCCGACACCCCACCACCATCCGAAGACGAACTGGAAGCTACCAAACCCCCAGCCCCTGAAGACGATAGCTTCATCCCACGCTACCAACCACCACCACCACTCGACGGTGACACACCAACAAACCCCAAGAAAAAAGCGGGCGACACCAGACTAGCCAAATGCTTCGAATGTGGCCACAGCCACGAAGCGAACGCCAAAGCCAACTCAACCCAATGCCATAATTGCGGACGCCTCATCTCACTCAAAGATTGGCATGTCAGCGGTGAACTCAATCGCGCCATCCAAACCAGAGGAGACGTCTACATTCACAAAAAAGGCCATGCCTCAGGTACCTCCATCCAATGCCACCACCTCATCGTTGAAGGCGACTTCTCCGGATCAGTCGAATGCACCGGCGACCTAACACTCCGCAAAAACGCCAAAGTTTCCGCAAAAATCACCTGCAACCGACTCCGCATCGAACGAAGATCCGAAATCGAATTCAGCGAAACCGTCCACACCAACGAATGCCACCTCGACGGCCTCGTCACCGGCAATATTCACTGCCGAGGGCGCCTTGCCCTCGAAAAAAAGGCCACCCTCACCGGAGACATCAAAGTAGGCACCCTCACCGTCGCTGACGGCGCCAAACATACCGGCAATATTCAAATGGGCTCCTTCTAATACCAATCACCCTAGCTAAAAGACCAACCACCATTTCACCCCGTCCTAACACAACCAGCCGAGGTTGGCTCCCAACCTCAGGCCCGAAAACTGGACTCAGAAAACGAACAAAACTCGTTAGAATTTCAGATCTTCTTTGTACTGGCATCAACATCTAACTGCGAGATAGTAACACCATGGCAAACACGGTAGACATCGACCTAAAATCCGAAATCCTCCGACTCAAAAAGGAACGCAACGCCGTCATCCTAGTGCATAATTACCAAATTGGCCCCATTCAGGACCTTGCTGACTACGTCGGAGACTCATTAGGCCTCGCCTACAAGGCCCAAGAAACAGATGCCGACGTGATCGCCTTCTGCGGAGTCCACTTCATGGCCGAAACCGCCAAAATCCTCAACCCAGACAAAACTGTTGTTCTCCCAGACGCTGACGCCGGATGCTCTCTCGAACAAGCCTGCCCCGCAGACAAACTGGAAGCTTTTCTTAAAGAAAATGCCGACAAAAACTACTACGTCATCGCCTACATCAACTGCTCGGCTGCTGTCAAAGCACTCTGCGACGTTATCTGCACCTCTGGCAATGCTCCACGGATTGTCGAACAAGCCCCCAAAGACCGCCCCATCCTCTTTGTCCCCGACGAAAACCTTGGCCAGTGGGTCATCGAACAAACTGGTCGTCCCATGGACCTCTGGAAAGGAAACTGCTACGTCCACGTCGAATTCACTCGCGAATCAATCCAAAAAATTAAAGACGAATACCCTGACGCTGTCGTCGTCGCCCACCCCGAATGCACGAAAGCAGTTCGACTTCTTGCAGATGAAGTCTGCTCGACCGAAAAAATGGTCCATTTCTGTAAGACCAGTCCCAACAAAAACATCATCGTCGTCACCGAATCAGGCATGCTCAACCGCCTGCGCAAAGAAGCCCCCGATAAAAATCTCATCCCAGGTCCCACCGACCACTGCGCCTGCGCTGACTGCCGCTACATGAAAATGAACACCCTCGAAAAACTCCACGACTGCCTCAAAAACCTAGAACCAAAAGTCGAACTCCCTGAAGACATCAGAGCCAAGGCCGAGATCTCTCTCGTCCGCATGCTCGAACAATCGAAATAATGGGAGATCATAAAAAATTACAGAAACCTTGAATAATCTCTCGTTCTATCCTAGATTACTAGTGGATAACAACCAACTGAATCATGGAAAAAAGTGATAAAAGCTTCGTAACAGTCCTTCTACTCTCTCTCTTTCTGGGTGGGTTTGGAGTTCATCGATTTTTCGTAGGTAAAACTGGAACCGGAATCGCCATGCTCCTAACCTTAGGCGGACTCGGCATCTGGTATGTTATTGACCTAATCACGATCATCGTTGGCTCTTTCAAAGACTCAAACGGACGGGTGATTAAAAGTTAGTACCAAATTGAAATCAAAAACCCCGGGCAGCTCGCTGCTCCGGGGTTTTTTAGTGATCAGATTTCAGAGAAACTCGAAAACGTCTCGACTACTTCTTCTTACTAGCCTTTTTCGCAACTTTCTTTGCTGTCGTTTTCTTCGCAGCCTTTTTCGCAACTTTCTTTGCTGTCGCTTTTTTCGCCACCGGATCTTCTCCAGTCAGCGCCTTCACATCCTCCGCCTTCACCGGTGCAGGACCAGTCGGCATGATATCATCATCATCCCCTCCTCCATGGTTCAAAATAAACTGCAAATCATCGACTCCCAGGTTACTCGCGAAACCTTCATCCCCTAAAATATTCGTCACCAACGCAGTCTTCTGGTGCTGCAAAATACGAATCTTCTCCTCCACCGAATCACGCGTCAGCAATCGATACGCAATCACCTTATTCTTCTGACCAATTCGGTGCGTCCGGTCAATCGCCTGATTCTCCACCGCTGGGTTCCACCAGGGATCATACAAAATCACGTACGACGCCGATGTCAGGTTCAAACCAGCACCACCAGCTTTCAGGGACAACAAGAACACCGAAGGATCCTTAGTCGTCTGAAATTTCTCAATCTCTCCCTTACGATCCTTCGTCTGGCCTGTCAGATAATTGAACGTCCGACTCTCCACCTCAAGACGCGTCTTGATGATATCCAACATCGAAACAAACTGAGAGAACACCAAGACCTTGTGCCCCTCCTCACGCAACTGATCCAAAAGATAGAACAAAGCATTCATCTTCGCACTCTCCTCCTTCAGCCATTTCGGATCGATCAAACCAGGGTGACAACAAATCTGACGCAAACGCATCAAACCCTGCAAAATCGCAAAGCTGTTCTTCTTCACCGCCTCGTCTGAATCCAAGCCCAACAACGCCTGCTGAATCCTCTTCAACTCCACCTTGTAGAGCTCTTCCTGGATTCCCTCCATCCCCGCAAAGACCTCCTCTTCAGTTCTCGGCGGCAAATCTTTCGCCACCTGCCCCTTCGTTCTTCGCAAAAGGAACGGACGCAATCTTGCCGCCAATCGATTCTGACTCGACGGATCTTTCCGCTTATCAAACCTCCGCTTGAAATAAGCCCGCGTTCCCAAAACCCCAGGCATCGCAAACGCCATCAATGACCACATATCCATCAACCGGTTCTCAATCGGAGTACCAGTCAACACCAAACGATTCTCGGCATCCAACTCACGCGCGCACTTCGCCGCCTTTGAGTCCGGATTCTTAATCTGTTGACCCTCATCCAAAATCACCGTCAACCAACGAACCTTGTTCAAGTCCTCACCACAAACCCTCAACTGAGCATAGTTCAACACCAAGATCTCCAAACGGTTGTTCACCTCATCAAGATCCAAATCATCACGACTCCGCAAGACCTTCACCCGCAAGTCAGGCGCAAACTTACCAGCCTCCGTCGCCCAAACATCCAAAACTGACTTCGGACAAACTACCAATGCCGGCGGGGTATTTTCTCCCTTCTTCGCATTCGCCTCCGCAAACTTCCTCAGCCACAGAATGTAAGTAATACTTTGAATCGTCTTACCCAATCCCAT
>JAHDGN010000219.1 GCA_020627645.1 Akkermansiaceae bacterium | reverse complement strand
GGTTCTTCGGGGAATTTAGTGCGCGATTTTGGGGCTGAGGGCAAGCTTGCCGCAGCAAAAGAGGATGCGATAACGGTAGTTTTCAAAGCTCCTAAAACCTCGGGCAGATGCCTTGATGGATTGGATCTTGCTGTTGAGTCCTTCACTAACAGCATTGGTGATTCGATGCTTAAAATAGTTCATCAGCCCTCCAAGGTGGCGTTTTAACATCTTGGCGACTTTCACCATTGGTTTGAGCTGACATCTCACGGCCCAACCGTACCAGTTTCGAAAGATCCCCTCTGCAAATGCCCCATTGCGAGCATTCCAAAATTCTTGAAAGCTTTCTTTCAATGCCCACGCACGCGAAGTCTTCAGGTTGCGCCCACAGAGCCGATCCAAGATGTTTTGATGCTTCTCGGTGCGGGTCGGTTGAGACCTCAAAAGACTGTAGCGAGTGCCTGTCAGGCTCGAATCTCCCTGGGCCAGCAAAGTTTTGTGCTCCGCACGACGGACCAGATCGACTGCCTCACCGAGATAAGCACTGATGTGATAGCGATCATAAACGATATCAGCATTTTCCAGCAAATCTTCAGTAGCGTTGCGGAATGCGGGCCACATATCCATGGCGACTGCCTCGACTTTGAAGCGACTCCAGTCTGTTGGTAGTCCCTTGATCAAAAGGTCGCGGCAAGCGACCTCAGTCCGCTCTGGCACAACTTCCAGGACGCGCCCCTGATCCAAATCATTGAGTAAAGTAATATAGCTGTGGCCTTTTAAAAAACTCTTCTCATCGATCCCGACTCGTGAAACTTCGGTATGATCGCGCAGGGCCAAGCCACGATCTACTGCTCGTTTGATAATCGTGTTGGCACTGCCCCACGAGAGTCCCAAAAGTTTTCTCCCCGCATCGAGTGATCGGGCCGCCTCCAGAACCACGATAGCGAAAGCCTCAAACATGAGTGTAAAACGAGAATGTTTGTCAGCCCAGGGAACCGCGACAGTTTTGACACCACAGTCGTCGCAATTGGTCCGTGGAATACGACTTTTGATGATGGTTTCAAAGTTCATCGTATCGAGGTGTCGCCATTGACGTCGAGGGCTATGATCTTTGATACAGCAGGATTTTGAGCACTGTGGGCAACACGCTTTTGATTCACCATAGTCGATTTCGATTTCAACCCGGGAATGTTCCACCTGGAGGTTTACCGCAGAGACTCTCCACGGCTCTTCAAGATTTAGGAGAAGGCTATAATGACTGAAAAGCGGGTTGGACATGTGAGGAGAATACCCCACACCGCGCCCACCCCTCAGCCTCAAAATCGCGCACTAAATTCCCCGAAGAACCCTTAGTTTAGGGCGTTTTCTTGTGACTGGATTGGAGAGTGATCGTGGAAAGTTTAAGGTGCCAACTTTAAGGGATGTTTCGCAGACCCCTCCTTATTTCCATGATGGGCGATTTGAGACCCTAGAAGAAGTGGTTGATTTTTATAATGATGGAGGAGCAGAAGGGGCAGCGGTTAAAGACATCTTAATCCGGCCCCTGGGTCTCACTTGGGGCGAAAAGGCGGCATTGGTTGCTTATCTTAAGGCGCTCAAGTCGACAGATTTGGATCGAGCCAAGCCAGTGGATTTCGTCGGAAGACCCAAAATCGTTGGCATTGATCATTCTGTTTCGGGAGTGTTGAAGTTGATGGGGTCAAATTTGGGGGGGCAGACGAGTCTGCAGTTGTCTCGGATTGAGGGTGGGCAGTCGACGCCCGTGACGGGGGATTTTTCGGTGCAGGTTCTACCTAGTAACGGGGTGGTCGGGACAATGACAGATCTGGAGCAGATTGAGGTTACGTTGAGTTCGTCGTTGGAGAGTATGTTTGCGTCGAATTCAATGGAGTTTACGGCTTCGAATCAGGGGGAAGAATTGTTGGTATCGAGGGTTCAATCATTGAGCCCATTAGATGGTTGGGATGCTCATGTCGATGATTCAGATGGCGATGGGATTGATGATGATTGGGAGCAATTTTATGTTGGGAATTTTAGCACGATGGATGCTGGTTCTGATCAGGATGGCGACGGGACTCCGGATCGAGTTGAGTTTTTGTTGGGGAGAAACCCAGTCGATGCATCGGATTTTGGATTTGAGTTTAATCGGGGAGCAGGGTCTGCGGATAGTAAACTTGACTGGAGGAATGTGGGGTGGTCTGGGACGCAGCCTCTGGTGGTTAACGATTCTAGCATTACAGCAACAACAACAGATGGTTTGATTATTGTGAATGATCAGTTCTCTTTTGATGCGAGCGCTTTTGATGGGATCTTGATGAGGACCCGGGGAAATCAGAGTCACCGGATGAGGATGTTCTGGCATGGCGTGAGTTCGGTCGCGGGATGGGGGCCTACCATTCCGGCAGATGAGTGGGGGTATACCTACTTCGATCTCAGCGGGCGGTCTGGCTGGTCTGGCACGATCACCAATTTCCGCATTGATGCTGGAGATGTTGATGCGGGAAGTGTGGAGTTTGACTTTATTGTGGGGATTAAAGGATCAGAGGATCGAGATGGAGATGGAATTAGCAATGCTGATGAACTTGCTGGAGATTTTGATGGAGATGGGATTCCGAATATTCTGGATTTAGATTCGGATGGAGATGGCGCGCCGGATTCATTGGAGCATCAGTATTCGCGTGACCATCTTTCCGCGGATGATGGCATCGTTGATTCTGATGGGGACGGCGAGTCAGACTTGTTTGAGATGATTGCAGGCACTGATCCAGATGTGCTCGGCGATGCGACTCGGTTTGATATTGATGAGCAGCTTGTCTCGGGGAGGGCTCGTCTCAGCTTTATGGCGCAAAGTGGGCGAAGATACCGGATTTATCGTTCGGAGGATCTTGTGACTTGGAGTCTCGTTGATTCGGTTGATTCGGTGGTTGATGGGGTCGAGATGCAAATGGTTGATGATGGGAGTGATGTGTCGCGACCCAAGTATTTTTACCGCTTGGCGGTTGAGGTAGTTCAATAGAGAAAAGTGCTTCGCCTCTTGAGTTGACGAAGCACTTTTTGTTTTTTCTGAACTGGAGATTTAGTAGATAGCTCCTTTCAGATGTCGGTTTTAATTGGTATTAGAAGAAGCGGGCATTCTGTCCGAAGTAGACGCTGTTTCCATTGTGCCACTGGGCACTGCTGCCACCCCATCCCATATTGCACTTAAAATATCGTTGGGTGTTCCAAGTCACTCCAGCGCATTTCCATTTTCTTTCGCGGTAGCCATAAGCATAGACGTAGTGCCAGTAGAACCCGATTCCAAGGACTGAGGGCCGGTTGGATTTGATGCCGTCGCGGGCCTTGTTGCGAGGTGACCATGAGACGTATGGAACTCCCCATCTGGAGGATACGGAGTATCCAGCCCCTCGATCGCGAGCCCAACGGTATCCTTTCCACATGTCCCAGGGGTTCGTAGCTGCTGCGCTATTGAAGGGAACGCACCAGGTGTTACAGTCGTCAAAGACTTTTCGGCAGACTGCGCGAACATCATTGTTGTTGTATAGAGGTGAGTCGGCCCAGTTGACGTTGCCCATGACTCGTCTGGCCCCTTTGCGGTCCCAATATCCGTAGGCCATTGCCCAGGCGGTGGGTCCGCAGCCTGATGGTCCGTCGTCACACATTTGAGAGTCGTTCCAAAATTGGGTGTATCTTTTTTGGTCTCCCCAGCTACCAGCATACCAATATGACCAGCTTGTCCAGCCACCACCAAAGAGTCCTTTGGGTCTTTCGGTTGCTGGTTCAACGACGGCAATGATGAAGCTATCGGATGTGCCGTCCTCAAAATTGAGAGTCACACGAGAGCCGCCAGGTTTTCGGCCGACGACAAGAAATCCGCCTCCGTTTGCGGTATCGTAGGCAAAAGAGTTGTCGAATTCGGGATCACCAGGAACTCCAAATTGAACGGACTGGACTGTTTTGCCTTTGGCAAAGGTTCGGGTTTCTTCGACTTGAATTTGTTCGGCGTGAATTTGATCAGGGTCGTATGTTTCCCATTGCCAAGCTGCTGCGTCAGCGCGGAGACTGCGAAGTTTTCTGAGGAGTTCGTCGTTTAGGTAATGTTGTTTGAATTGTTCGTAGCTTTCGAAGAAGCGAGGGTTTTCTCCTTTTGGTTCGTTGACCTCTTCTCGGTCTCGTTCAACTTCGGAGCTGTAAGATTCGATTTGTGCCTCCAGCAGTGGAGCTAGTGGAGCTGGGTCGATGATGAAAGGTTGGTTTCCGAGGCTTGCAATCGCAGTGCCGTCTGGGGCTTCCCCAACGAGGAATCCAGGGTCGTATCGTACTGGACGCACATCTTTGTTTCCTGCTTGTTGGCGAAGGATCTCAACAGAGGGGAGGCCCTCGGTTTTGAAGAAAGGGAAGGGTTCAGTTTCGAAGGTAGCGGAAACGATCAGGGATCCACGCTCGCGGCATCGTCCGGTTGGTTCCGTGGGGAAGTTTGGCGCAAATGGGCCGGGTTTGTATTCTTGTGGGGTGGGGTCGTTTGCGATGACCGGAATTTCAAAAAAGGCGGGTTCGTCACCACCTTTGATGGCGGGGTTATAGATTGGGTAGGCGATGTTACCGAGTCTAACTCCGCTCCAACCTTCTACTCCACCGGTATCGCCTTCGGGGCCTTCTTCGACTTGAGCAAATTCATTTAGGAATTGTTGGGCGAGATCTCGAATGGTTCCGACTTCGGTTTTTAGTTCTTCGAGTGGGATTGCGGAAGCGAGGCCTCCTTCGGGGTTTTTGGCTTGAAGTTTGAGCCGGTAAAATTTGTTTGGTTTCTTTGAAGGGTCGATGAGGGTGCCATCGGAGCTGAATTCAAGAGTGTCGAAGCGGAGTGGGCTCCAGTTTTCGAGATTTTCTGAGACCTGAAGTTCGAGTCCAGTTGCGGTTTGTGAATGGCTGAGAACTGTGAAGCTTCCGAGCAATCCAAGAGTGAGCCAAGGTTTGTGTTTTTTTTGTCTGTGTTTGGACATAACGGGCTTGAGAAGCCATCTAGAGTGTTGTTCGTCAAGGGTGTTCGTGTGAATTTTTGGAGATTCCAATTGTGGATAATGTTCTGATAATGAATGAGATATCATTTTTACTTATTTACAGTAAGAGGGCAGGAGGAAGCTGAATTGAGATGGTTAATAGTGCAAAAAAATTGCAATAAATATTGAATTTTGGGTGTTGGGTGGTGAAGTTGTGGGCAGTGTTAGTTGATGACGGAGAGAAGTTGATTGTGCCATCGGGGGCGTTGATCCGCGATTTGAGGAGGGGGTTGAATCAGCAGATGTATTTTTGGGGTAAGGACGTGGTTGATTCTGGAGGGAATTTTTTTGTGAGGGAGGGGTTTGAGCGACGAGAATCGAAGGGGTTGACTGGGACTTCTTGTTATTCGTTGGAGTGGATGGGTGGACACATTCACTTGGCGGGGAGTCAGGCTGGTTGGTTGGGTGAGAATGGAGGGGTGTTTTTTATTCGTCCACTTGACCGATTGGTCCAGTGGATGGGGAGTGAGCCGCCTGTGCCGGGACGCTGGTTGCGAAGTTCGATTAAGAAGGGGGCGGTTGATGGGGATTTTTGGTTTCAGGTCTGTCACTTTTTGGATTGGTGGCTGTTCTACGAACGAAGAGTGGAAGAGGTGTTAGGAAGGGCGCATCGAGAGGAAGCTTATTTGAGATATCGGAAGGTGCAGAAAAGTCGGCCTTGGTTAAAGCCGGAGCTGGGGATCAAATGGGTTCAGAGTTTGAGATCTGATCCGACGGGGACTTTAAGATCTCGTGCCTTTGCAAAGTCGGAAGGATGATCTCCGGTGCTCCATTGTTGCAGGTCGCATGAAGTACAGGGTTCTGGTAAATGAATCAGGATAAAGGGGATGGAGGTTTGGGACAACTTCTACAGGTCGGAAACAGGTATTGGTGGGTCAAGATATTCCGGTTTAAGCTGTTGGATCTTCAGCAGAATCTGTGGGTAGGTTTGGGCTCGGGGAGGTCTCCTAGT
>JAHDGN010000218.1 GCA_020627645.1 Akkermansiaceae bacterium | reverse complement strand
ACAAGATGTTGTGGTCTATTTTTCCCCACCACAATCTAAAGTGAGTTAGCCCTGACCTTCAAGAGGTCGTCGACATCATAAACGTCATAACCCTTACAGATACCACATTTATGACCCGGCGATCAAGTGGCGCTTCGGAGGACGCTTACACTCTCTCTTCACCCATCAACCTATTTCCCAACGAACAATCTCGATTCAGGATCCTGACTTCCAACTTCCTCATCTCCTGATTACAAAAAGCCCAACGAACTTTTACGGCATGCGAATCGATCTCTCCAACCTCCCCGATGAGGGCCAACAATACACGGGTGAACTCTCGCCCGAAATCTTCCAAATTGAAGACACTGACATTATCAGCGTCTCTCCTGCCAAATACGACCTCCATGTCCAACGCTTTGATAGCGAATTGCTTCTAACCGGCTGCCTACAAGCCACCTTCGAGCTAACTTGCCAACGAAGCCTCGAACCCTTCTTCCAGACCATATTCCTTCCCTCCACCGCAATTTCCATCGAAATCAAGGCCGATGGACTCATCGACCCCTCGAATTACATCCGCGAAGAAATTTTGCTCGAACTTCCAACCATCCCCCGCTGCGACGAAGGAGACACTCCCATAAAATACGAAATTGACCCCAAATATCTGGCCGAAAATCATACTCCGACCAATCAAGAGCTTAACTCGCCCCACGGTAAACCCGACCCTTGGGCAGATCTCGACAATTTCGAACCCAAAAAATAAGGGAACCTCCGGTGACCTGCTTCTGCAAAGAAAATGAACTCAGCCTTTTGAATGAATTCGTGAGCTTACGAATAGCAAAGAGCTAAGGGAATGATACCATCTTCACAGAATGAGGTTTCCAGATGTGCCATAAGCCAAAATAGCCTTAGACTCGCTAAAAGAGAGAAAAACAGCGACCCCAAAACAGTTCCGATCCACTTAAAATCACACGATTTCCAATTTAGCAGTGGACAAACTCATCAAACATAAGGTAGATCACGCCCCCGCGCGAGACTGTGCACTAACCTGGCTTTCTCGCTCACTAAAGTCTGAAACTCTAACGAACCAAAACCATGGCAGTCCCTAAACGCCGCGTATCAAAGCATAAGCAAAAACTTCGTCGCGGAGCAAATCGCTGGCGCAAGCCCCTGCTCAAAACCTGTCCCGAGTGCGGATCCAGTGTTCCTGGACACATTGCCTGCCCTTCATGTGGCACCTACCGGGAGCGTCAGGTTGTCGACGTCGATATCGTCTAAAAGTTTTAATTTTTTAACTTTCGATTTTCCAGGCGCGGGGTCACACCTCGCGCCTCTTTTCACTTATGAAAATCGCACTCGATGCCATGGGCGGTGACCATGCCCCCTCCGTTAACATCATTGGAGCCCGGAACCTCCTCGCCGAAAACAAGGAGATTCAGACCCTCTTCCTCACCGGTCCCATCGATACACTCAAAGCCGAAGCCAAGAAACACGGGCTCAACGACCCCCGCATCGAATTGATTGAAGCTTCCGAAGTCGTCGGCATGGAAGAATCAGGAGCCAAATCACTCCGCCGCAAAAAAAATTCCTCAATTTCCGTTGCCACCGACCTCGTCAAGCAAGGAGAAGCTCAAGCTGTCGTCTCAGCCGGAAATACTGGTGCAGCCGTCGCTGCCGCTACCGTCAAACTCCGCCTCCTCAAAGGAGTTCCTCGTGCCGGAATCGCCTCACCATTCCCAAACGAATTTGGAGTCTGCAACGTCCTCGACGCTGGCGCCAATCCCGAAGCAAAACCTGCTCACCTCCTTGCCTACGCCATTATGGGCTCCGTCTACTCACGCGAAGTCCTCAAAATCGATGACCCCCATGTAGGCATCATGTCAAATGGCGAAGAAGAAGAAAAAGGAACCACCTTCACCAAAGAAACTCTTGCCCTTATCAAAGAATACGTCGCCCACAACTCAGCCCCCTTCACTTTCCGTGGCAATGTCGAAGGACATGACCTCTTCCTCACCAAGCTCCACGTCTGCCTCTGCGACGGCTTCACCGGCAACATTGTCCTAAAAAGCTGTGAGGCGACCGCCAAAGCCATGTCCAAATGGATGAAGGAAGAATTCAAAAAGAACCCCATCCGCATCGCAGGAGCACTCCTCGGAAAAGGGGCCTTTCAAGCCGTTAAAAATCGCACCAACTACGAAACATACGGAGGGAGCCCCCTTCTCGGCGTCAATGGAGTCTGCATCATCGCCCACGGTGGTTCTTCTGCTCTTGCCATCAAAAACGCCCTAAAAATGGCCTCCTCAGCCATTAAACATCAAATCAACGATAAGATCGAAGACGCACTCTCCGCAATATCCCCCTCGCCATAGCCACCCTTCCGCCAATTTGCCAAGATGCATCTTGCTGAGCAAATCTCTCCCCCTCCTCCCGGGTCCACCATATCCCTTCAACAAAAACCCGACCGCTTCATCCTCACCGGAACCTCAAAAGGATTTCCTCCAGGATTTCTTGGCGAAGCCCCTCAAAAACTCGCTCTCCTTCTCATCTCAAAAGTGACCAAAGGTCCAACGACCGACGACCATGGCGTCTTCTACCCCAAAGCAAACACCAACTGGACCATCGAAATCACCAAAAACGAACTCTCAACCTCCATCTCCAATCACGGCCGACCTTACACACGTTACTTTCTCCTCCCAATCCTCACCACAATTCATGAACCCGATCAGCAACTCCTCGCGATCAGCGACAACCAGAACCGACGGCACTACCTTACCGCCCGAATCCCAACTCCAGACCTACAATGGCTCACCGAACACCTCCCAACCCTCATTTCCAACGTCCAATCACTGCCTACCCCATCCAAGAGCTCAACTCCAGACCTCCCCAAAAATTTCAAACTACTTAAATTCACCCCAGATCTAAACTTCCACATCATCAACCACACCCCGATAGGTATCCGCATCGCGATCACGCTCATCTTACTAACATTGGTCGGATTTTTTAGCATTCCACTTTGGCTAACTGACGAACAAATTGGCAAATACATCCCTCTCGCCTCCCCAGCGATGATTCGATCCATTTCCCTTGTTTTCGCCTGTATCCCGCTCTTCTGCCTGATTCGTTCCACACTGAAAAAATCACAATTTCTAGGCTCCTAATCGTCATTCACCATTCGCAACTCCTATCTCGGATTTGATCGAGACCAATCCATCACCTCTGATCAATTCCAAAACATTCAACTCCTTGAATCCCTCGAAAGCTCCAGAAACAAAACTTCCGCCTCCAAACGGTGGACAATTAATCTCATCGGAGACCAGAAAGCACTAAAAGTGGTCCAAACAAACGACCGTGAAGAATCCAACCAGATCGCCATCTTCCTCTCCAAATGGTTCCAAAAACCAATCTTTCAAAACAAAAAATAAATTCAATCCACGACGAAAACTCTTTTAAAGGAGTTGACCCACCACCGATCCACCTCAACATTCCTCCCATGTCAAAAAAAACCTTGATCACAACGCTAATTGCCTGCCTCCTCACCGCCTTCACCATGGCAGACGAACCAAAACTCGAATCCCAGAAGGATAAGGCTTCTTACCTCATCGGTCGCAATATCGGCGAAAGCATCAAAAGCGATGATCTCGACCTCAACATCGACGTTCTAGTCGCTGCTCTCAAAGGAGCAATGGAAGGAAAAGACTCCAGAATCAACGACGAGGAGGCCAACAAAATCATGACGGAATTCCAGAACACCGTCAGAGAAGCAAAGATGGCTAAGGCCAAAGCCGAAGCCGAAAAGAACGCTGCCGAAGCAAAAAAATTCCTCGAAGAAAATGGAAAGCGCGAAGGAGTGACCACCACCGAGTCCGGCCTCCAATACGAAGTCATTAAAAAAGGTGAAGGCGCAAAGCCAAAAGCCACCGACACCGTCTCCGTTCACTACCACGGAACCCTCCTCGATGGCACAGTCTTCGACTCCTCAGTTGATCGCGGAACTCCCGCCGAGTTTCCTCTAAACAGAGTGATCAAAGGATGGACCGAAGGCCTTCAACTCATGCCTGTTGGCTCCAAATGGAAATTCACCATCCCTGCAGACCTCGCCTACGGAGAAGCTGGAAGCCCTCCAAAAATTGGCCCAGGCTCAACACTCGTGTTTGAGGTCGAGCTCCTCGAAATCAAAGACGCCAAGTAAGCAAAACGCTTAAATTTCACAAAGAAAGATCTCAAAAAGGCGCTGACTGATAAAGTCAGCGCTTTTTTCGTCGCCTCAATTCTTCTTCAATAACTTTAACATCTCTTTGCCCATCGCCTCCCCAATCAACCAATAACTCTCCCCATTCGCCATCCAATGGGTTTCCGTCCCATGTCCCCCAAACTCTTCACGTGGCCTCCAAAAATCTCGAGTCTCAGCAACAACAACCTTCCCCTCAAACTCCTTCCTTTGTCCAACTCTCAACTGAGCCTCCTGCACTTTCCTCAAATTCTTCACGAACTTCACCCGATCCTCCTCCCCATTTCCCCAACGCTTCAGAGCTTCCTCAGGCTTCCGCCCCCAGTTCCCAGTCAGCCCCATCACCACCTTCAAATCAGGCACCTCAAACTCCTTCCTCAAATCACCGATCAAATTGACCATATTTTGCTCGTACTCATCAGCCAAGCCCGGCACCGCATCACTCAATCCCTGATTCCAAAACATCCCAACGAACTCCACCTTCCGACCTTTCCCCGCCAGGCCCGTGATCTCAGGAATCTTCTCCAAAGCCTCCTTGAGTCCCTTCACCACAAGCGGATACTTATCCCCCAACTTTCCACCCGAACTCGGTGGTCGAAAATTTCCACCCAAACTATTTCCCCCAAATGCCACCTTCACCAACACCACTGGAGCCCCATAAAAATCGCCCAACACATGCCCAATCGCCAACTCAGGGCCAAATCCTCGATTGCCTCGCCCACCATAAAATGGCCCCAACCCTCCATGTTTCCGATAAACCTCATAACCTTCCTCCCCCTTCTTAGGATGAGGCCACTGCCCCATCGTAATAAACACGTCATTCCTCACCGACCATTTCTCTCCTTCCCACAAATCACTCAACCGATCACGGTTTTCCGGTAAATTGACATACCTCCACAAAGTAGCCTTCTGCCCCTCCGCCGGCCGATCCAATCGCCCCAAATTTCCCCGCCCCGTCATGTTCGACTGCCCCGACAACAAAAACACCCTCACCGGGCCATCCTTCAAACCAACCTCATCCCCACGAACAAAACCAACCAAAACACAAAATAATAATCCGATCTTCAAAGCTGACATCAGAACGAATCTACTCCACCCACCTCAGGGAAACCACTAAAACCACATCAATGAAAAACACCGATCGCCCGAAAACCGAAACGACATCATCGCACATCGATCGACTTCCCCTCCTTCTTCAAAATTTCCCCATGATAAAAAACCCCGATCACCCTAGATTGTTTCTTCCTCAGCGTCGGAAAATCCCCTCCAGGATTCCCATCTAAATCCATCAGATTACAAGTCATCACCCACCCCCCTAATTCCTCCACGTAACACAAATCTGCATCCTGGACACGGTGATTGTCCCAATCATCAACCCCCTCTGACCTCGGTTTCACCGCCACCCCAAGATACTCAAACTTCTCACTCAGGCTCTTCGACCGCCACGCCACTACCTTATATGGACTCCCTTTCGACTCTCGATCACAATACAAATAATAATATCCCCCAATCTTCGCAATCGTCGCATCTCCAACCCCGTAGCGCACACCCCCATCAGGATTGGGATCCACCGCCTTGGCATCCTCCAACTTCCAATCCCCAAGTCCTGTCTTCGACGTGTAATGAGCCAAACTCGTCCCATCCGGACCATGTGGAAAATGCCCATACTCTCCAAACAAATGGAACACCCCATCCTCATGAATCACCCCCACATCATCACAATTTTTCTTCGGAAACGCCCCCGTCACTTCCCACTTTCGATACAGCCAACGGCCCCTCATAACTAAACACCTTACC
>JAHDGN010000002.1:29487-34083 GCA_020627645.1 Akkermansiaceae bacterium | reverse complement strand
CGCCGTGAATCTCCCATAGAATCAGGCCTTCGTTCCTTAACCTGACGCGAATGCCAGCGTTGGGAGAGGAGGATGCCGGCTTCGATGGTTTTGCCGAGTCCAACTTCGTCGGCGAGAAGAGCACCATTGGAGAAAGGGGATTTGAAGGCAAAGAGGGCGGCGTCGACTTGATGGGGGTTGAGGTCAACTTGAGCACCAGCCACGGCTGCGGCAAGGCTGCCGACGCTGTCTGAAGGCCAACGGCGGGTGAGCTCGTGGGCAAAATATTTGGCTTGGTGGTCAGTGAGGGACATTCGATGGAGGGGAATGAAAGGTATCCAGGTGGGGGAGATTTTCTAGATCAAAAATGAGTGAGATGACTTTGAGGGGAGCTGAGGATGTGTGAGGTTTTCACATTAAAGGCGCGAAGGGGGTAGGGTGTTGCAGGTTTTTTACCGCAGAGACACAGAGGTCACAGACTGACGCAGAGAAGTGATGGAGAGAGGATGATGGAAGGAGATGGAGGACGGATGGTGGAGGATGATGCGAAGGTGGGGGGGGGGTGGTTTGGCTCGGCGACTGGAAGTCGCCGCCACGTTGGGGGAGTCACGATTGGAGCGGGAGGATTTGGCCGGTGCAGGGGCCAAAGCCAATCTTGTAGCCGTTTCCATGGCATTGGGCCTTTAGTGTGACGTGGTCTCCGTCTTGTAGGTAGGTTCGCTCTGCTCCATCGAGAGTGAGAGGCTTTTTGCCTCCCCATGCGAGTTCGAGGAGACTGCCGAGTGAGTCTGTGGTTGGACCACTGATTGTTCCAGTACCTAAGAGGTCTCCGGGTTGAAGGTTACAGCCGGTGGCGCTGTGATGGGCGATGAATTGTTCTGGTGTCCAGTAGAGGTGTTTGAAATTGGATTGGCAGATGGTTTGTGGCGAGGGGATGTCATTTCCTTGGAGCTCAACCGAGAGTTGAATATCGAAAATTTTTCGTGAGTGCTCGTTGAGGTAGGGGAGGACTTGTTTTTCTTGGGGGACTGCTTCGATCAGGAAGGGTTCGAGAGCGGCGTAGGGGACAATCCAAGGTGAGATGGTGGTGGCGAAGTTTTTGGCTAAGAAGGGCCCCAGGGGGAGGTATTCCCAGCGTTGGATGTCGCGTGCGCTCCAGTCGTTGAGAAGAACGAGTCCGAAAATGTGGTCTCGGGCTTGGTCGATGGGAATCGGCTCTCCGAGTTTATTTCCTGGGCCTAGAAAAATGCCCATTTCGAGTTCGAAATCGAGGCAGCGGGTTGGCCCGAAATGGGGGTCTTCTTGATCGGGTTCTTTGAGTTGTCCTTTTGGGCGACGGATGGGGGTGCCATCGATGACAACTGAACTTGCTCGTCCGTGGTAGCCAACGGGGAGGTGGAGCCAATTGGGGAGAAGGGCTTTGTCGGGGTCGCGAAACATTTTTCCAACGTTGGTGGCGTGTTCGCGTGAGGCGTAAAAGTCGGTGAAGTCTCCTACTTTGGCGGGGAGGAGCATCTTGACCTGGCTTTGGTCGAAGAAGACTTTGTCTCTGAGAGATTGGTGGTCTCGTAGTTCGGGGTTTTCAGAGTCAAGGAGTTTGGTGATTTTTGTTCTGATGCGATCCCAGGTTTGTTTCCCGGCCGCCATGAAGGGGTTGAGGGATTCGCCTGAGAATAGGTTGAGTGGTTCTCCTAGTAGGTTGTTTGATTCAAGGAGAGTGAGGCTGAGGATTTGTTCGCCGATGGCAACTCCTACGTGGGTTTGTTTATTTTCTTCGAAGACGCCATAAGGGAGGTTCTGGATGGGGAAGTCGCTATCGGGAGAAACGGGGATGAATGAGGCCTTCATGTGGTTGGGTAAACTTAGGATTTCGAAAACTCGGCAATTGTCGATAGGGTATTAGGGTTTTCGACGCTGGATAGGTCGCCAAGTGGTTCTCCGAGGAATGCTCGCTGGATGGTGCCTCGTACGATTTTTCCGGAGCGGGTTTTGGGGAGTTCTACGATTTTGAAGACGGCTTTGGGTTTGAGAGGTTTGCCCATTTTTTCGGCGACGAAATTTTGGAGTTCCTCTTCGGTGACTTCCTCTTCGGCGACTACGAAGCAAACGATGGTTTGTCCTTTGAGGTCATCTGGGATTCCAATGACAGCGGCTTGGGAAACTTGTTGGTGGAGAATGAGGGCACTTTCGACTTCGGCTGGCCCGACTCGCTTACCTGCGACTTTGACGGTGTCATCGGTTCGGCCGTGGAGGAACCAGAATCCGTCTTGGTCGATGCTGGCCCAGTCGCCATGATACCACACTTGGTCGCCAAACTTTTCGAAGTAGGTGGTGAGGTAGCGATCGTGGTCGTTGAGGAAGCTTTTGGTCATCGAGGGGGCGGGGCGGCAGCATACGAGGTGGCCAACTTCTTCGTGGATGGGGTTGCCTTCGTCGTTGAAGACGTGAACATCCATCCCTAGGGCTCCTTTGCCGAGGGTCATGGGTTTGAGTGGGAGGACGGGGTAGGGTTGGAGATGGCAGCCCATGATTTCGGTTCCGCCTGAAATGTTCATGATGGGAACGCGTTTTTTTCCGATTTTTTCGAAGGCCCACCGGTATGAGGCTTCGTCCCAGGCTTCGCCGGTGGAGCCCATGATACGAAGGTGAGAGAAGTCGTATCCATCAACTCCTTTGCCTTCGGTTTGATTCATGAAGAGCCGGATAGCGGTGGGGGAGATTCCTAGGGTGACGACGCGGTTCTTTTCGATGATTTCCCAAAGGCGATCAGGATGGGGGTGGTTGGGGGCTCCGTCGAGCAGGACCACCGGGGTTCGAAAGAGGAGGCAGCCGATGAGTTCCCATGGTCCCATCATCCAGCCGATGTCCGTGACCCAGAAAAAGGGTTCGTTTGGTTTGATGTCGAAGGAGTAGCGAAGTTCTTTCCCTACTTGAGCGAGAACACCGGCGTGGGTGTGAACGGTGCCTTTTGGTTTGCCGGTGGTCCCGCTGGTATAAATGATCATACAGGGATCCTCGGCTTCGGTTTCGATTGTTGGTGCGGTGCCTGTTCCTTTATTGAGGAATTGTTCCCATTGGTCGGTGTCGAGATGAATGATGTGTTCGAGTAAGGGGAGTTTTTTCGAGGCTTCTAATGCGGTGGCGCCGGTGTTGATGGATTTTCCGCGGCGTTGGAGGTTTTCGTTCGCAAAGAGAATTTTGGCCTCACAGCTTTCGAGTCGATCTACGACAGCGTGTTCACCGAAGCCGCAAAAGATGGGGGCGAAGCGAAGGCCTAGCTGAAAGCAGGCAAACATCACGGCAACCGTTTCGACAGACATGGGGGCGTAGAGACCCACGGCGTCTCCCTTCTTGAGAGAGGTTTGGTTTAGGGAGGCGGCGCAGCGATCGACGAGAGACTTGAGTTGGTTGTAGGTGATTTGGTTACTGTCGTGACATCCAGAATCTGGTTCGTAGATGAGGGCTACGTCGTTGCCGTGGCCGTCTCTGATGTGTCGGTCGAGGCAGTTGTGGGTGATGTTGATCTTTCCGTCGAGGAACCAACGAGTCGTGGGGAAGCCTTCGCTGTCGTCGAAGACTTTGGAAAAAGGGCAGAACCATTCAAGCCCCATGTCGTCGAGGGCCGAAGTCCAAAACCAATTGAGGTCACTGACTGATTTTTTATGGAGTGATTCGAAGGATTTGAATCCGTGTTGCTCCATGAATTTCGAGAGATGGCAATCTTTCGTCCATTCGTGGTCGTGCGGATGCCAGATGATGTTGTTGGGTGTGGTCATTGTGAGGTTGCCGTAGGTGTTCTTTTGCTGCGAACGGCACTGGATCGAGAATGGGGGGGATCTCTATGGACTCTTCAGGCGAGTTTGTCTGTTTTTACGGCCATGATGAAGTCGTTGAGGTGGAGGCCTTTGATGGAATGAGACCACCAGGTGACGGTGACTTTTCCCCATTCGACGAGCATTCCTGGGTGGTGGAATTCTTCTTCGGCGAGTTCGCCAAGGCGATTGGCGAAGGCGAGGGCGAGTTTGAAGTTTTTGAACTTAAATACTCGTTGAAGTTGTTGGATGCCGTCGACGTCAATGACGTCCCATTCGGGAACCTGAGCCTGGAGGCTCGGTAGTTGTTCTGGGGTTACTTTCGGAGCGCCTGCTTGGCAGGCTTCACATTTCATTTCGGAGAGTTTTTCGGACATGTTAAGCAGGTTCGTATGTGGGTTCAAAGAGACCGAGTTCGATGGCTTTCTTCATGGTGCTTAGGATTTCATCTTCGGTGATGGTGCCGAGGGTGCGGAAGTCATCGATATAGTAGTAGATGGGTTGGACGATATCGATTCGATAGGGCGTTCGCATCGCATCGAGAATTGAGAGTGGTTTGCGTTCGGCGTTGTCGCTGAGGCAGTGATCGGCTTCGCTTGGAGAAGACATAATGCCACCTCCGTAATAGCGCCAGGTGTCTCCTTGTTTCATGAGGCCGAACTCGGCTGTGAACCAGTAGAGTCGGGCGAGGTAAATGCGTTCCTTGGGTGAAGCGGCGAGTCCGAGTTTGCCGTATCTTTCGGTGAGCAGGGATTTGTGAGCATGTGGAAGTGTCCGAAGACTTCGTGTGTCGGTTGATGTATTG
>JAHDGN010000002.1:24830-29477 GCA_020627645.1 Akkermansiaceae bacterium | reverse complement strand
AAATGCGTTCCTTGGGTGAAGCGGCGAGTCCGAGTTTGCCGTATCTTTCGGTGAAGGCGGCAAAGTCGGGATTTGTGAGCATGGGGCAGTGTCCGAAGACTTCGTGGAAGATGTCGGGTTCTTTGATGTATTGGAGATCTTCGGGGGTTCTGATGAAGGTGGCGCAGGGGAATTTTTTGGATGAGAGGAGTTGGAAGAATTCGCCGAAGGGGATGAGGCAGGGGACGGGAGCGACGTTCCAGCCGGTGGCCTTTTCGAGTCGTTCGTTGAGTTCTGGGATTTGGGGGACTTTTTCGCGAGTGATGTCGAGGGTCTCAAGCCCTTGCATGTAGGCGTCGCATGCTTTGCCGGGGAGGCGAGTCATTTGCATGTCGACGAGCTTTCTCCAGGTATTCGTTTCGGTTTCGTTCCATTCGATATACCCGTTTTTGCCGAGAGGCTTTGATTCGTATTTGCTTTTCTTTTCTTTCACTTGTTTTTGATCAATTAAAATTTGAGGAGCTAATTAGGGGATGGTTTAGCTGTGTTGGACCCAGGATTGGTTGTATCCGGGGACTTCTATTTTGATGGCTTCTTCGGTGAGCATCATGGGACGGAAGGGGTCGATCATGACGGCCATTTCGTCGGTGCCTTCTTTTCCGATGCTTCTTTCGACGGCTCCTGGATGAGGTCCATGAGGGATTCCTCCGGGGTGGAGGGTGATTTGTCCGATGTCGATGTTATTTCGGCTCATGAAGTCGCCGTCGACATAGTAGAGGATTTCGTCTGAGTCGATGTTGCTGTGATTGTAGGGTGCGGGAATAGATAGCGGGTGGTAGTCGTATTTTCGGGGGACAAAGGAGCACACGACAAAGCCTTCGGCTTCGAATTGTTGGTGGACGGGTGGTGGTTGGTGGATGCGCCCGGTGATGGGTTCGAAATCATGGATGGAGATCGCGTAGGGGTAGTTGTAACCGTCCCATCCGACGACATCGAAGGGATGGGTTCCATAGATGAAGGGGTGGATTTGGCCCTGCTTTTTGATGTGGATTTTGAATTCGTCTTTGACATCGAAGGTTTCGAGTTCGGTGGGGCCTCGGTAATCTCGTTCGCAGTATGGTGAGTGTTCGAGGAGTTGGCCGAACTGGTTTCGGTAACGCTTCGGGCTGACGATGGGGCTAAATGATTCGGCGTAATAGAGACGGTTGTCTGTGTCTTTAAATTCGAATTGGTAGATCGTGCCTCTGGGAATGATGAGGTAGTCTCCTGGAACGAAGGTCACCTTGCCGTATGTGGTACGGAGGGTTCCTTCGCCTCGGTGGACGAAGATCATTTCGTCGGCGTCGGCGTTTTTGAAGAAGTAGTCGGTGGTGGATTGTGACGGGGCGGCTAATCCGATGTGGAGGTCTTGGTTGACGAAGATGGTTTTGCGGCTCTCGATATAATCTTCAGTTGGGGGAACGGAAAATCCGGCGAGGTTGATGCACTTCAGGTTCTTTTCGACCGCGATTTTGGGTTCGACTGACCATGGCTCACCTTGACTGACCACCATGGTTGGGGCGTGGTGATGGTATAGGATTGATGAGGTGCCCGAAAATCCATGGGTTCCGAAGAGTTCCTCTGAATAGAGCTCTCCATTTGCTTTTCGGAACTGGGTGTGTCGTTTGGGGGGGATTTGTCCTAAACTTCGGTAGTGAGGCATGATGTTTTGGTGATCAGGGAGGTTTAAAGAGTGCCGCGTCGGGCTTGTTCACGTTCGATCGATTCAAACAGGGCTTTGAAGTTTCCTTCGCCGAATCCTTTGGCTCCGCCTTTTCGTTGGATGACTTCGTGGAAGACAGTGGGGCGTTCAAAGATGCAGCGGGTGAAGATTTGGAGGAGGTATCCTTTTTCTCCTTCATCTTTATCAGCGAGGATTTGGTTTCGGTGAAGGTCTTCGAGGTCTTCATCGATTTGGCCCATGCGCTTTTCAAAGTGTTCGTCGTAGTAGGAATCGTTGATGTCGAGGAACTCCATGCCTTTGGCGCGCATGGCTTCGATTGTTTTGACGATATCTGGAGTGAGGAGGGCGATGTGTTGGACTCCGGGGCCGTTGTATTCGTCGAGGTATTCTTGGATTTGGGAGTTGCCGGAGGAGGGTTCGTTGATGGGCATTTTGATGTAGCCGTCGTTGGATCCCATGACTTTGCTCATGAGGGCGCTGCGGCCGGTGTTGATATCGAAGTGGCGGGTTGGTTCAAAACCGAAGACTTTTTCGTAGAAGTCGACCCACTCGTCCATGACTTCGACATTTGCGACGACGTGGTCGATCATCGCGAAGTTGATTTCGGTTTCGTTTTTGCTTTCTTCGGTTTCCTGCATTCCGGGGATGTAGATGCTGGATCGTTCTTTGCGTTCGATGAACGAGTGGACGGTATCTCCGTAAGCTGCAATGACGTTGGAGATGTATCCGGCTTCTTCGTCTCGGCGTTCTTCGCAAATTTGTTTTGCTCCGCGTCGGACGGCTTCGTCGACGGCGGCTTTCGAGTCTTCAACGAGGAAGGCGACGTCTTTGACGCCATTGCCGTGCTTTTCGAAGTGGGCTTGGTATTCTTCGAACATCGGGCCAGAGCCTTGTGGTTGAGCAATCAGGAAATTGATTCTCCCTTGTCCGACCATATAAGCTTTGCGTCCTTCTAGGCCGGTGGATTCATCTCCTTGAGAGCGAAGGGTCATGCCAAAGCGTTCAATGTAGTAGTCTCGCCATGCCTCTGCGTCATCGACGATGAATTCGATGTGGTCGAAACCTTTCACGCCGAGAGGGTTGTTTGTTGAGAATTGTTGTGGGGTTGAGGTGGTTTCAGATTCAACTTTCATGATTTTGATGGCCGAGATTAGCGGATTTCATGTGGGGTGCACCGAAAATTTTTTGGGAGGCTCCATCTTCTTCTTTTTTGTTCGTAATGAGCTGTATTGTAGTCGTTTGAGATCTATTTGGTTGGTTCTCTTCTAGGGAGGTGATTTTCGATTTTTTTTCTCTTCGTGAGATACAAATGTGGTGAATTTCTTCGAATGGTTGGGTGAGAAGTCATCCTGAGATCGATTTTTTGAGTAGGTTGATCTGGCAGAATAGAAGTTTTTTGGTTCAAATTTTAGGAAAATAGGCGGTGATTTGAATAGGCCGCTAGAATCAAAAGCGGGCGTTGCGGGATTGGGTGATTTGGGGTAGGAATTGGGCGCCGGATGGGTTCTGAATTAAGATATTGTGAAGATTTGTTCGCTTATTCGCGACGGGAGTCGCGAGAAGTGGTGGTGGGAAATGTACGCATGGGTGGGGGGAATCCTGTCGTTGTGCAGTCGATGATTACCTCGGATACGAGGGATACGGAGGCGAGTGTGAAGCAGGTGTTGGACTTGGCGAAGGTGGGGTGTCAGGTGGTCAGGATCACCGCTCAGACTCGTAAGTATGCGGAAAATCTTGAAAATATCAGGGATGGGGTTCGAGCGGCGGGTTGTGAGGTTCCGTTAGTTGCTGATATTCACTTTAAGCCAGATGCGGCTTTTGAGAAAATGGGTTGAGAAAATTCGGGTTAATCCGGGGAATTATGCGGATAAGAAGAAGTTTGAGATTCGGGAGTATACGGACGAGCAATATGCGGAAGAGTTGGGGAGGATTCGGGAGGAATTTGCTCCGTTAGTGCAGTTGTGCAAAGAAAAGGGGCGGGCGATGAGGATTGGGACGAATCATGGGTCGTTGTCTGACCGGATTATGAATCGTTATGGAGATACGCCGCTGGGGATGGTGGAAAGTGCGTTGGAGTTTGCGCGGATTTCGCGGGAGGAGAACTATCATAATTTTGTGTTTTCGATGAAAGCTTCGAATCCGAAGGTGATGATCGAAGCTTATCGGTTGTTGGTTGCTCGATTGGAGGCTGAGGGTTGCGATTGGAATTATCCGTTGCATTTGGGGGTGACTGAGGCGGGGGATGGGGAGGATGGGAGGATTAAGAGTGCGATAGGGATTGGGAGTTTGTTGGCGGATGGGATTGGGGATACGATTCGGGTGAGTTTGACGGAGGATGCGGTGCATGAAATTCCCGTTGCGAAATCTTTGGTTGATTCGATTCCAAGGGGAGGGTGTGAGGTTGAGAAGGGAGTTCGGCCAACTTGGAACCCTTTTGAGTTTGAGCGACGCCAATCTGAGGTGCTTGAGATTGGTGGGTTTAAGGTGGGGGGAAGTGAGTTGATGAGGGTGTTTACATCGCGTCGGAAGTGGGATGCGGTCGAGCATAAGATCGAGCAGATGGGAGATTTTAAGCCGGAGTTGGTGGTGGAGGATTCGGGAGTGACGGTGATTGATCCTCGTGATGAAGAGGCGGTTGCTGAGGTGAATCGATCGGAAAAGCCTTTGTTGGTCACGGTTGCTGATGGGGTGGAGGTGCCGGTTATTGCGGCATTTCGTTTGTTGGCCACCCGGTTGGATCGGAGGCATGTTATTTTGCTGAAGGATACCTTGAGTCCTTCGGTTGATGCGACGGAGGATTTTTTGCCAACCTTATTGAGGGCGTCAATGAATCTGGGTTCGTTAATCTGTGATGGGATTGGCGATGCGATTTTGGTGCAGGGGGAGGAGGCTCCGGGGCAATCGTTGCGACTGAGTTACAATGTGCTCCAGGCGGCAGGGGCCAG
>JAHDGN010000002.1:0-24820 GCA_020627645.1 Akkermansiaceae bacterium | reverse complement strand
AGACAGATTACGTCGCATGTCCAAGTTGTGGGCGGACCTTGTTTAATCTGCAGGAAACGACTCAGAGAATCAGAGAGGCAACGGGGCATTTGAAGGGAGTGAGGATTGCGGTGATGGGATGCATCGTGAACGGACCGGGGGAGATGGCCGATGCTGACTTTGGTTATGTGGGAGGCGCACCGGGGAAGATTAATCTATACGTTGGGAAAGAGGCAGTGAAATTTAATATTCCGGAAGCGGAGGCGGTGGAAAAATTGCAGGATTTGATTCGGGAACATGGGCGATGGGTTGACGCGCCGGAGGAGGTGGTCGAAATTTGACGAAGATGGCTGTAGAGGTTCCAGTTGAAAGTCCGAAGACGAGGTCTCGTGAAAAGACGGCCCCGCCTTGGCAGGTTGTGGTGCTGGATGATCCGGTGAACTTGATGGAGTATGTCAGCCGGGTTTTGGTGAAGATCTTCGGTTTTTCGAGAGGAAAAGCTGAGGTGTTGATGAGGGCGGTGCATGAGCAGGGGCGTGCGATTGTTTGGACTGGGGACCGGGAGAAGGGGGAAATGTATGTCAATCAGTTACACAGTGCGCATTTGCAAGCGACATTGGAGCGAGTGGAATGACAATTGGTCCTACATTGAGTGGTGGTTTGAAGATGGTTCCAGATGAGGATCAGGATTGGGCAGTTTTGTTGGGGATTGCGGATGATGGGGAAGGCGATTTAGCCAAAAGGCTGGCCGGCTTGATGGATGAGGACTCGATGTGGGATGAGGTGGTGAGGCCTGAGTTAGAAGAAGAGTTTGAGGATCAAAGGATGCAGGTTGTTAAGATGGTGAGGAAAGCTCGAAAGAGTCCGGATGGGGAGGTGGTGATTGAGAAAGAAACGGCTGAGATTTGGTATGGAGCGTTGAATCAGGCCCGGATTGCTCTGAATGAAGAATATGATTTGGGAAGTTGGGAGTAACGGGATGTCGATGAGATGGAGGATGGCGAAGTCAGCGGCGTCTCGAGAGGAGTTTTATGGGACAATCCAGTCCTTGATTTTGAGATATGTTTGGGAGGACTAGAATTGGAGAGGGATCTTTTATCTGGAGGCCTTCAGATCAGTCAGCTTGAAGGTGCTTACAAGAGGCCGGTGATCTGAAGCACCGTGATCATTGATTGCTTTGGTTTGGGTAATTTGATCACTTTTTGGAAGCCGGTATAAGATGTAGTCAATCTGGGAAGATGGTTTCAAAGAGGGGACAGTAAATCGAGGTTTTCTAGCGGTGGTATTCTTCCAGGATTTGAGAAAAGATAAGATCGGGGCACTTTTCGGTGTGGCATTGAGATCTCCAGCAAGGATGATTCTGTGATGTGGAATTGCCGCGAGTTTTTTGTTTATCAATTGGACGGACGATTGGCGGGATTTTTCATCAAGGGCAAAATGAGTCGAGATGAAAGTGAGCGGTGTTTGTGCGCTCTTTGGAAGTTTCACTTCGGCGATGAGAGCGGATCTTTTTTCGCGTCCTGGCAGTGCGAGAGAGAAAGAATTTTTGATGGGGAATTTGGAAAGAATCGCATTGCCGTATTTCCCGCCTCCGAAGGAAATGGAAGAACCAAAGGCAAAAAAGGGCATCTTTGTCAGGCGAGCTAATTCTTTAGTTTGATCGATGTTTTTGCTGCGATCGACTTTTTGATCTACTTCCTGCAATGCAACAAGGTGGGGGTTTTCCGATGTGATGATTTTCGCAATTCTTGCTAAGTTGATTTTTTGGTCTAGTCCTTTTCCATGGCGAATATTGTAAGTCATGACCTTCACTTGTTCTCCAGGGTTTGTGGATGCAAATAGGCCAAGGGGTAAAAATAGGTGGGCAACTAACCAGGTGAAAAGTTTTGTTGTCATTTTAGGTTTCTTTGGGTGGTTTAATCAGAGATGATGATGGGTGAATTGTTTTAATTTTCCCAGTTTTTATTAGTCACAAGTATCATGAGTTTTATTGGAATTTTTTGTTGTTTCCGATGCCCTTTTGGGGTGTCGGTGAGGGGGCGATTTAACACAGGTAAGGACGAGGGGGAGTTGGGAGCATAGAGCTGTGCGCAGATGTATGATCATCAAGGAAAATGATTTTGAGACTTGGAAGAACAGGATAAAAGGTGACTCATTGAAAGGAAGCGGATGTATTGAGACGGAATTCTTGTCGTATGATTTAGAGATTGCTTATGGGGCATGCAGAAGTTTTTGTTTTCATGTGAATGAAAGAGTTAGTGATTGTTCTATTGTTGGGAATTTGGAGTTTATCGGCGGCTGGCCGTCCCAATGTGCTGATGATTAGTATCGATGATCTCAATGATTGGACGGGTTTCCTAGGGGGGCATCCTCAGGTGAAGACGCCACATATGGATGCTTTGGCAAAGAGTGGTCGTAGTTTTGCGAATGCTCATTGTGCGGTTCCGGTCTGTACGTGCTCGCGGATTAGTGTGATGTCCGGGCTCGCTCCAACGACGCATGGGAGTTACGAAATTGGTCCGAGTTTTCGCTCTCTGCCAGCACTTCGTGAGGTTGCGACGATTCAGCAGTATTTTAAGAATCGTGGGTATCATACAATTGCTGGTGGAAAGGTTTTACATCACGGGTTTCGGAGGGAGCTTGCGCCAGTCATTGATCGAAAATTGATTGAGGGGTATTTTGGTAAGAGGCCAAGCCAGACTGTAAGTCTTCCTGATGGTTGGAGCCGAGCTTGGGATTGGGGGGAGTATCCCAAGTCTGATGGTGATGCGAAAGATATGCAGTTGGCGCAGAATGCGGCGAAGGCATTGCGCGAAAATCATGATAAACCTTTCTTTATGTCGGTGGGGTTCTTCCGGCCTCATGTTCCGCTATTAGTTCCGCCCAAGTGGTTTGAGTTGTACGATCGTGATTCGATCAAGTTACCGAGGGCTCCTAAATCAGATATGGATGATATTCCAATGAACTTTCAAAGGATCAATGACTATGCTCTTGCGCCGACTCATGAGGAGGTGTTGAAGAGCAATTCTCGGCGAAGTTTGACGCACGCGTATTTGGCTTCGGTTAGTTTTGTTGATGCGTGTGTTGGTGTGGTTATGGAGGCCTTGAAGGCTGGGCCTCATGCAGAAAATACGATTGTGGTGTTATGGAGTGATCATGGTTTTCATCTCGGAGAGAAACAGCATTGGGCGAAGAGAACCTTGTGGGAGGAGTCGACTCGAGTTCCTTTGCTGATTTCAGGACCGAATATTAAACCAGGTCAGGCTTGTTTTGAGCCGGCGAGCCTTCTGGATATTTACCCTACTTTAGTTGAATTGTGCGGACTTGAACCACCGTCGAAATTGGACGGTGTTTCGCTTGGACCCCAGATCAGGGATCCGAAGACAAAGCGAAAACGCCCTGCGATCACCTCGTCTTACTTTGGGAATCATTCGGTTCGAACGCGTCATTGGCGTCTCATTGTTTATGCTGATGGTGCTGAGGAGCTTTATCATCATGAGGTTGACCCGGATGAGTTTCACAATCTTGCGGGTGACGCGGAGTATCGGTCGGTGCGTGATGAGCTTGCAGCTTGGTTGCCAAAGAACGCCGCACCGGAATTTAAGGTGAAGAGTGAGAGGTTGCGGAGGCGGGGTGGGAAGGGGCAGTGAAGGTTGGGTGTGGACAGGAAGGGGGCGCTTCGATTTGAATGCCTGTGACCTTAAATGCTTTAAGGATAGATCCGAAGATGGTTAGGTTTTGTAGTAGCGTTTGGATAACGGATGATGATTGATTTCAAAGATTTTGCTCCGCAGATCAAGGAAAGAGGGTTTTTCAAAACTGAGTTTCAGACTTTTGGGGAGGCCCTTGCGGCGGCCAATCAATGGATCGCTGACAGTAAAATTAATGTCGTCAATGTTGAGACTGTGGTTTTACCGGAGATTTGGTCTGAAGACGGGACTGAGGACCCTTGTCTGAGGTCGAGCGGAGAAATGAGTAGTAGTTGGTATCAGTTCATCAGGGTTTGGTTTGAGTGGTCATTAGGAGAAAGGACCTAAGGGGTAGCGCTTCAGATGGCTTGATCGTCTGACGATTAGGATTGTTTGGTTTAATGTCCCGTTTCCTGGTTGTAGATTTGGTAGAGGATGGGTTCGAGCATGGAGTTGACGGGGGTGTCGATGCGGGAGATGTCGGGGGGAAAATTTGTGATGGAGGCTAAGGTGTCTTCGTCGATGTATTGGAGGTTTTTTGGGAGTGGGCGAGTGAGGTCGATCGTCGTTCCTTTTGGAAAGGCCATGTGGAAACCCCAGATGCCAAATGAGGGGAGGGGGGTGTGGTAGCTGACGATGTTAAAGCCTGCTTCTTCCATGCTTCGTGCGATGCACCAGTAGACACGGCGGGTGACAAAGGGTGAGGAGCATTGGCTGACAAGTCCGCCGCCAGGATTTAGGACGCGTTTGAGGAGGCGGTAAAATTCGCGCGAGTATAGTTTGTTCAGGACTTCGTTATGTGGGTCGGGTAGGTCGATGATAATGCGGTCGTATCTTTTTTTGGTATCACGAACGAATTGGAAGGCGTCGGTGTTGATGATAGTGAGGCGTGGATCTGAGAGGGCGTTGTTATTAATTTTGGCGATGGTCGGGGTGTCGCGACAGATCCGAGTGATGGCGGGGTCGATGTCGACGAGGTCGATGGACTGGATGTTGGGCCATTTGAAGATCTCGCGTGCGCCCATGCCATCGCCTCCACCGAGGATTAGGATCTCTTGGGCGTTTTGATTTTGTTGCATGACGGGATGGACCAGAGCTTCGTGGTAACGGTGTTCGTCATTTTCGGCGAATTGGATATGGCCATCGATATAGAGTCGATGTTCTTGGTTTTGCGCTGATTTAGTGAAGACGAATTGTTGGTAGATGCTTTGTTGTTTGAAGAGGACGTCGTGTTGGTAGAGGCGGCGTTCGGAGTATCGGGTGAGGTATGAGCCAAAGATGACGGCGGCGATGAGGGCAACGATGATGGCTCCGGTGAGCACGAGGGTGCGGGTTGGTTTTTTGAAGTAGTGTCGGAAGACCCAGGCGTTGAGAAAGGCGACGGAGATGTTGAAGAGGCCGATGGCGAAGGATGAACGGATGAGGCCGAGGTGAGGAAGGAGAAGGAGGGGGAAGAGAAGGGAACCGATGAGGGCTCCGATGTAGTCTAGGGAGAAGGCTTCGGAGAGGGCATCTTTGATGGATTTACGAGTGGCAAGGATGCGGGTGAGGAGGGGGATTTCGATGCCAACCATGGCTCCAATGGTGATGACCATGCCGTACATGGCGATGTGGTAGACGTTGGGGACGGAGCTGAAGACAATAAAAAGAGTGAGGCTGGAGATGCCACCAACGAGGGCGATGAGGATTTCGACGATGACAAAGGTCTTGATGAGGTGGCCGGTGACGTATCGGGAGAGGAAGGATCCGATCCCCATGGCGAACATGAAGAGGCCGATGATAATGGAGAATTGGAAGACGGAATTTCCGAGAAGGTAGCTGGAGACAGCTCCCATGATCAATTCGTAGGTGATTCCGCAGAGAGCAACGACGAGGATGGATAGGCAAAGGACGGCGACTTGGTGGCGTGAGAGTTCCATATTTTGAAAATGAAGCGGGGCACCCGTGTATCGAGTGCCCCGTGAGGTTCAAGTTTGTTGTTGGAATTAGTTATTTTCCAGAGCGGAAACTACCGGAACCTGACTTAGAACGAGCGGAAGAGCGTTTGGAGGCAACTTCCGACTTCGCTTTGGAGTGGTAGTTTTTGTCGTTCATTTTCATGTTTTTGAACTTTCCGGTATTGACCCCTGCGTTGCGTTGTCCAGTGAGCATCCGGGCCATGAGGTATCCACCGAGGAAGCCCATGCCTGGAGAGATGCCAGCATCTCGACGGTAATTGTGAGCGAGATCCGAGGCGATGAGGCGGCTGCGCTCAGAATCGATTTCGACGAGAAAGACTTCGGAGTCGCCAGAGTCTTTCGATCCATTTTTGTTGTCGTCGACGTAGCCCAGGAATGATCCGTCGCTCTTTTTCTCGATCCCGACCTGATGCTCTTTGTAGAGGGGAGCCTTGTTCAGGGCGGTGGTATAGTCTCGGACGAAGCTGGTCATGAGCTCGTCCTTAATTGGATCTTCAACCTGGTCAGCTGGAACTTCCGTTTCGAGTTCGGCGACTTCGATGAATTTATCAAGGACGATGTTGAGGTCAACGACTTCAAGATCACTGCTGGTTCCGTCGGAGCAGCTTCCGATCATAAAAAGTGGGAGGACACCGAGTCCGCCGAGCATGAGGAGCTTTTTCATAGTTTTGTTTTAGGTTTGGTTTGGTTGCTGGTTTTTTAGTTTACGATAACGCATCTCGTCGATGCCGTCGGCATAGTAATCAGCTAATCGAGCTTCAAGTTTATACCCGGCGGCAACGAGATCGGCGATGATAAAGTCAATTTTGTTAGAGGGGATGCTGATAAAGGTTGAGGTTGCCCCTTTGGAGAAGGCGTCGTCGGTCACTGCGCGGAGGTTTTGAACAGACCAGTTGCCGGTGCCACTTTCCTCGTTTTGCCACTCGATGAACCAGGAGGATTCGGTTTCGGTGATGAGTCCATTGCCGATGAGCTTGATGGGGGAATTGGAGGGCGTGTCTGGAATGCTGGATCCAGTTTTGAGTCGAAGCCCGTAGATGATTTGTCCTTCTCCTTCGTCGTAGTAATCGGGGTGAAAGACCTCGCGAACAAAGCGGTGTTTTTCGTAGAGTTTCATGGCGGCGGCGTAGAGGAGCGGACCGCCTGGAGTTTCTTGGTAGTCGCTGGTGGCGACGAAAATTTTTCTTCCTCCTGCCATGTGAATTTTGTCGATGATTTGGTCGAGCATGAAGGAGCCGAGTCCTTTTCCTTGGTGGTTTTGGTCGAGGTAGGTCCAGGAGATCCAGGCGATGTCGTTTTGGTCGATGGTGAATCCGCTAACACCGACAAGTTGGGTTTCGAGAAAGAGTCCGTATTGATCGTCGAGACTTCTTTTGTAGGTGTTTTGAGCGTATTCGGCATCGTCTTCATCGTGTTGGTCGATGATGGCGATGGCGGAAGGAATGTGTTCGTCGAGGAGGGGAAGGAGTTGTTGTGCAGACATTTTTTAGTTGGAGGTGATTGTTTGTTGGATGCTTCCGCGGTCTACTGATTTGATTTCGGTTTGCGAGGCTTGGAATTCTGAGGCGAGCATCTCTAGGATGGCTGGTCCGTCGGTTTCTAGGTTGCAGGTGAAGAGATCGATCGCGACGTAATTGTGTTCGGGCCAGGTGTGGATGGAGAGGTGTGATTCGGCAAGGACGAGAACACAGGTGATGCCGTGTGGAGCGAATTGGTGGGTGAGTTCGTTGACAACAGTGAGTTTTCCTTCTCTGGCGGCGTTGAGAGTTGAGGATTTAATCAGTTGAATGTCATTGAGGTTGGCTTGGCAGCCGTGGAGTTCGGCGAGGTGGAGTTTGCCGAGAGGTGGAGGGTTGAGAGGGGTCATGAGTTAAGCCAGTTTAAAATTTGGTTGATTGCGTTTTCTGGGGATAGGTTGATGAGGCATCGATGATCGAGAGGGCATTTGTTGAGGAGGCAGGCGCTGCAGGGGACGTGTTCGTGAAGGATCAGGTGTTGTTTGCCAAGAGGGCGTTTCCATTGGGGTTCGTTGGGGCCAAAAAAGATGGCGGATGGGGTATTTACGAACGATGCGATGTGTGGAAGTGACCCATCTGAGGCGATGACGGCTTTGCTTTTGGTGAGAAGTTCAAGAACTTGGTCGGTAGTCGGGTTGTTGGGAAGGTTGGCTTGTGGAAGGTTTTTGGCGAGTTGGGTTGCTGGTTGGGGTCGGTTGGGGGTGGGGATAATGGTGATGGAGTGGTTTTGGGAGAGGTGCGATGCAAGAGAGGTGAATTGGTCGATGGGATATTCGGCGGCTGGTCCGTAGTCAGAACCAGGGATGAGGGTGAGAGGGGCGTCAGGGGAGAGTGGCGAGCGGGTAGGGCCGGAAAAATTTTGGGGTTGAAAGGGATCTGCGCCAAGTTCTTGAACGAAAAGGAGGTAGTCTTGGACACGATGTTTGATGGGGCCTGGAGTGGTGGAGATATCGATGTGCTTGGTAAGGAATTTGGTGAGTTTGGGTTCGGATGATGGGCCGAAGCGTTGGGAGATGGAGAGTTTTTTGAAGGCTCGGGAAGCGGCATTGTCTTCCCAGGCGATGGCCGCATCGAAGGATAGGTTTGTTTTTTTGAGGAGGGAGGCGACCTTCGAGGGAGAGTCGGAGGGAGAGACTTCGAGAATCTGATTGATTTCGGGGACTTGTCGCCAGATTGGTGCGATGTGTTGGGGGGAGATGATGAGAAGGTTGCTGTTGGGATGGGCGTTCCGGAGGGCGCGGATGGCGGGGATACTGAAGGTTGTTTCTGCGATGTCGTAAGGTGAAGAAATGGCAAGGTTTCCACTGGAGAGGTGGAGTGCCGGACGGTCTGGCAGAGTGGCCGCCTGGGGTGTTTCGGGCATGTGGAGGAGTTATAGGTGTGTTTTGGTTGTTGTCACGCGAGAGTGGAAATTTTTATGGGGGAGAATTTGTGAGGTTGGTGAAAGTCTGGCTCGCCTGGGCGGAGGTCGGTTGCGGTGATGAAGATTTGTTCTGGTGATCGGAGGATGAAGGTGGGGTTGATTTTGGATTGGGGGCCGAGCAGATTGTGTTGTTGAAGGTAATCGAGAGGGATCTGGGCATGAGTTTGCCAGGAGGTGGGGGTTTGTTTGGCGTGGGTGATGATGTCGGGGAGCGGTTGGTTAGTGGATGGGGTCCGGGGGGAATCGAAGAGGCTGGACCACCAGGCGCCGTTGGGAGAAAAATTAAATTCGACGTATTTGGACTGGTCGTCGGAGGTGAGGAAGAATTCGGCAACGTCGTATTTCCAAAGTTCTTTTTGGAATTGTCCGGGCGAGGCTTCGGGATGTGTTAGGGCAGAGTGAGAGGTATCTTGAGCAAGAAAGTGGAGGTGTTTTGGGGTGAGCCAGAAGAGAAAAGAAAGTCCTGGAGGAATAGAGGTGCCATGCCAGGCGTGTTCGAGTGGGATGCCATGTTCAGCAAGGTCATAAAAAGTTGGGGGTCTTGAGGATGAAAAAATGGTGATCGGGCTCATTTTTTTGGAAAGCAGACAAGGTTTTATACCTACTGAAAATATTTTATCAATCTCGCTCATTCGTTGGGATGAAAACTTCGAGTTTTTAGTTTGAAATCGTTTGAGGAGGATTGTTTGGAAGTAAATTTGAAAACGTTTTGGGTTGAGATGTGGTTAAGTTGAGGTCGTGAAGAGTCATATCATTTTAAAAAAAGGTGGTGACTCTCGGAGTTGGCCGAATTATCTCGCCAAACTGTCTTTGGCGTGAAATTCTTGAGGGGTCATCCACGCGCATGAGACCTATCGAGTATGTCGGTGCTTCGCCGGTTAAAAAAAAGAAGGTTCGTAACCCTTTTGGGGGGTGGCTCTTGGTGGTGGCGGCGCTTGGTTTGGCCTTTTATTTTGTGAGGCCTTTGGTGTTGAAGGCTCAGCCTGACTCAACATCGGCCACGAGCGTGAAGGAGACGGCTGAGTTTTTGAGATCGAGGGGGCGAAGCGGTGATTTGGTGGTTGCTCGTGCTTTGGAGAGAACTCAAGAGCAGGTTGCGTTTGACGTGAGCTACTATCAAATTGATTTTCCTAATGGGGATTTGAAGTTGGATCGTGGGAAGGCGGAGGATTTGGTCGTTAGGGCGTATCGAGCGATTGAGGTGGATTTGCAGTTGCTGGTTCATGAGGATCTCAAAGCTAACTACTATTCTTATCCGCAAATTTTCGACCAAGATCGGCCGGATACGAATGTGGATCATCGACGTGTTCAGAATTTGCAGCGGTTCTTTGAAAGAGATGACGCTTGGGAGGTGATTGATGAGTCGAAGAAGCCGGAAGATTTTGAGGTGGGGGATGTTGTGATTTGGCAACTGCTGAATGGAGATAAGCATATTGGCTTTGTGGCTCCCGGGCCTGGGAGGTTAAGAGATGATAAGTGGGTGGTTCATAATATTGGAGGTGGCCCAGCTTGGGAGGATCGTTTGCTCGACCATCGGGTGGAGGGGCACTATCGTTATCAGAAGTAGCCGGCGGGTTGGCTTTGGGACCAGCTAATCAGTAATCGGGAGAAACTAGTGCTCCATAAAGCTTAAAATGGCAGGTATCTCCTTGCTGGTTTTTGCGATTGCTTCGTTGTCACTCCTTCTGTGAATTTCGATTCACCAAAAGAGCTCCGCCTCGCTCTCACAAAAACCGTCGCCGAGCTAACCCGCCATTCTAAGCTTTACGAAACACTAGGGAAGAAAAAAGCGGACGATTTCGTCCGCTTTGATGGTTTTTGAAATTGGATGTGGTATTAGGAGGGGAGGTTATTTGGCGACTTTTGCGGTTGAGAGATCTGGGTGTTGATTTTGAAGGTCTTCGCGAGAAAGGCCTTTGCCTCGATTGAGTGAATCGATGTGGCGCAGGGTCGCTTCCATTCCGTGGATTGCTGCCAGGATGTCTGTGGTATGGCCAGTTTCAGAAATGGTGTGCATGTTACGGATTGGGAATCCGATGGAAGTTGCTGCGGAATCGACCCCTGCGAGGGCTGACCCCATGGCATCAGTTCCGGTATCACGTCCTGCAAAGTCAACTTGGTAGGGGATGTCTTCTTTGCGGCAAGCGGTCTCGATGAGTGTGTTCAGGTAAGCACTGGTAATTGATCCGTTGGTGAGGGTAAATCCTTTCCCCATACTTTGAGAGTTCATTCTTTTGGCCGCGAGTCCGGGGGCGGCGTCGTAGTCGTGGTTGACGTCGGCGCCGATAAGAATATCAGGTTTGAGTTCGCCGGCGAGGGCGCTAGCCCCGAAGCGTCCAATTTCTTCGTGGGTTGCGATGGTGTGGAGAACGCGGATGTTTTTGAGGGGTTTTTTAGCGAGAAGTCGGGCAAGTTCGGCGACAAGGAAGCATCCAAGTCCGTTATCGAGATAAGCACCGTAGAAGGTGTCTTTGGTGAAACCGGGGCGGATGGGGCGGTTGAGGATGATGGGGTCTCCGGCGCGGATTCCGAGTTCTTCGACACGTTTTTTGCAGTCTTCTCCGTTCATCTGGAGTTCAAGAAACAGCATCTCAGGTTTGATCCCCTTGTCTCCGGTGCGTTGGGCTGGTTCCGAGAAGTGGATGGCGCCCAGAGCTTCGATCGTGCCACCTTCAATGATGCGGT
Organism: Akkermansiaceae bacterium; assembly: GCA_020627645.1. Classification (GTDB taxonomy): domain Bacteria; phylum Verrucomicrobiota; class Verrucomicrobiia; order Verrucomicrobiales; family Akkermansiaceae; genus SW10. The sequence goes on along the minus strand of JAHDGN010000002.1, from coordinate 13,569 downwards.
ATTGTCCTGGCTTGTCGGGATGTTGGGAGAAAAGTTTGACTTCGTGTCCGATGAGGGTGCACGGGAGGAAAGAATCGCTATTGACCCAGATTTTTCCGTCAGCGCCAATGGAGCGGACTTGGAGTCTGATTTTGTCGGCATGTCCCACGATCATGACGGATGTTAGGTCGTCTTGGCCAGGGTGGGTGTCGAGGACGATGCCGGCGTTTCCTTTGAATTGTTGGACGGCCCAAGATTTTGGTTTGATTTCTTCGAAGAAGGGTTTGAGCACTCCGTAGGACATGGCGCCTTCGAGACCGATGGGACTTGGTGCGGCGAGGATTTCGCGCATGAAGTCAAACTGTTTGGCCGGCATGGTTTTGTTCCAGGGGCCTTTTTTTGTTTTTGCGGTCTTTTTCTTGGCTGCCATGGGAGGGGTTATGGAGGATGAGGAGTTGGTTGTCAGGTTGTTTTTCGGTGAGAGGAGCGTGGTGGTGTTGGATATAGGCTGTCCGGGGTTGGCCATGAGCGGTTTCGCTTTTGGCGGTTAGGGGAGCTGCCGCTCCGCGAGCGAGGTGGAGAGGTCGGGGTTATGTGGGTTTTGAGGGTAGCGGCTTTTGATGGTCACAAGTCTGCGACTTGGTCGTTTTTTCGGATGACGAGGGGGAGAGCTATCGCTCTTTTTTTGGCAGTTGAAGATTAGTCGAGACCAACGGGATGAATGTATTCGACTTGAGGGGTGGATTCTTCAGGAGGGAGCGGTTGGCAGGATGATAGGGTGAGGGCTGTGATGGCGGTTGCGACGATGACAATGAGGTTTTTCATTTATCTAAACATGGGCTAGGTGGGGTCTGGAGTCAAAAAAACTCCGAACCACTGGATGTGATTCGGAGTTTTTGACGAAATTCTGGGAGGTTTTTACTTGTCGTCGTCGCCGAGGTATTTGGTGACTCCTTCGTGATCGGCGGTCATTGCGTCTTCTCCTTTTTGCCAATCCATGGGGCAGACTTCGCCGTGTTTTTCGAAGTGTTGGAGGGCGTCGATGACTCGGAGGCATTCGCGGATTGAGCGTCCGAGGGGCATGTCGTTGACGACTTGGTGGCGGACGGTTCCTTCGAGGTCGATGAGGAAGAGTCCACGATAGGAGACAAGTTCGCCTTCAACGACAAGATTTCCTTCGTCGTCGATGATTTCTTCTCCGGCGAGGACGTCGTAGTCCGCAGCGATCGTTTTGTTGATGTCAGCGACAAGTGGGTAGGTGACCCCTTGGATGCCGCCTTTGCTCTTTGGGGTGTTGAGCCAAGCCCAATGGGAGAATTCGGAATCGGTGGAGCAGCCAACAACGGCGACGTTACGGGATTCAAATTCTGCAATTTCTTCTTGGAAGCGATGGAGTTCGGTTGGGCAAACAAAGGTGAAGTCTTTGGGGTAGAAGAAAAAGACGACGTATTTTTTGCCGAGGAACTGATCTAAGGAGAAGTTTTCGATGATGTTTTCTCCCTGAACGGCTTTAGCGGTGAAGGAGGGGGCTTTTTTTCCAATGAGTACTGACATGGTCTTTCTTTTTGGTTCGCGGCGGAGGTAGGGATTGTCGCCGTGTCGGTCAAGCCGAAGTCATGTCGTTTTAGAATGATTATAATTCCTCTTCTTCTCCTTCGAAGTTTTCGGGAGTGGGGGGAAGGAGGTCCTCGCGTTCTAGGAGGAGTGGGATGGAGAGGTCTTGGAGGAGGTCATGAGGGGTTCGGTTGATGGTTGAGGCGAGGGGAACGAAGCGATCGAGTTCAGCGATGGCGCAGTGGACCATGGAGGAGATGGTGTCTTGGTCGTAGAGTTCTTTGTCGAAGAGGTTGGTGATTCGGAAGACGAGGAGGGAGCGATCGAGGTCGTATTCAAAGTTTCCGAGGGTGAGTTGTTTGTTGGCACGCATGGCGAGTTCGAGAAGGTAGGGGAGGCATTGGGAGTCGAAGGAGGCGGGGGATTCGGCTACAATTGAGAGGGCGTTGAGGTTGGGGAAGGCCTGGGCGTGAAGATGAATACGGGTGTGGTGGGCTTCGAATCCGGAGGTGATGACTTCGCGGTCTTCGATCTGTTCGCAGTGCCAGCCTTGGCGGCCGAAGGCATCGATGACGGATTGGAGTTGGCGGGATGACATGGTGGTATTTCTTGGTTGCTGGGCGGGATGGTGATGGGAAATGAGAAAGGTCGCAAGGGGAGAACCTTGCGACCTTTAGAAATACGATTTGAAAATATGTTAGACTTGGCCGTTGAGGGGGTCTGGACCGTATTGATTTGGGCCGACGGTTCCGCGGAGGAAACCGCATTCGATGAGAAGCCACAGATTGACGAAGGGAATAATGGCGAGGGCGGCTAGCCACCCTGATTTTCCTCTGTCATGCCAGCGCTTTGCGTGGAGAGCAAAACAGATCCAAAGTAGAGGGATCATTGCTAGAAATCCGAGGAAGACAGGAGCCATTGAGGGCGCTTTGGCGTCTTCGGGATTGATCGTGGCTGTTGTTCCAGTTTCGGCCTGTTCGATTGCGTCCTTTGCAGCATCATAATTTTCACTCATTAAGGAAAAGAGGGTAGTCGAGACCATCCCAAAAAAGATAATCAAGTTAAGGACTCCAACAATTAGGAGTGTTATCCACCAAGTCGATCTAGGGATTCGACCTTGACCTGAGAAGAGGAGATTCTTCATGGACATTTTGTGAGCGGGTCCACCTTGTCCCGGGAGGCTTTGCTGGGCTGCCGGAGTACCATAAGGGTTCACTACTCCTCCTGGAACAGCTTGTTGTTGGACAGGTTGTTGTGGTTGCTGTCCCGCTTGTTGATATGGGTTTGGTTGGACGGATTGTTGTGGTTGCTGTCCTGCTTGTTGATATGGGTTTGGCTGGACAGGCTGCTGCGGTTGCTGTCCTCCTTGCTGATAGGGATTAGGTTGGTTCATCTATTCGAGGATTAGTCTTTTTGAACCTTGATTGTCCAGAAGAAGGGATGAGAAGGTTTTTGCTTTTTTGTAATCGCCTGATTTTGGGAGAGGTGGGTATATCGAGGAATGAAAATTTTTAGTCGGGCTTTGTTAGTCTTTGGTGTTTCGATGGGAATGAGCTACGGCGATCTTGAGTTGTCGGAGAAGTTGAGCAAAATTGGGAAGCATTTGGGGAAAGGTGGGGTGCATTTTTCAGTGACGGATACGGAGGGGGATTTGGAGAGGATGGTGGGGTGGGTAGATCGTTTGTTGGAGGTTGCTATTAGTGATGATTTGCCCGAGGGGTTCTCGGCTGATGGGGTGGTCGATGATTTGGGGTTGTATTCGGTGAGGGGGAGTGGGGCTTCGGTGAGAAAGGAAGGGGACCTGTGGCATCATCGGTCGTTTGTCCTGACAGATGGAAAACATGAGGGAATGCTATCGTTATTTGGAAAACGTAGTGGGGAATTTGGGGCATTGAAGTTTGCACCGAAGGGGGCGGATCTGGTCGCCGAGATTTCGTTAGATTTGCGTGAGATCGAGAAGGTTCTGAGAAAGGTAGCAGGAAGATTCGGGGAAGAGGCACGACAGGAAGTGGACGATTTTTTGGGAGGTAAGGCGGGTGAACTGAAGATGTCTGTGGCGGAGTTGTTTTTGAAAATGTCGGTGAGGGGAACGCTTGCGGTTTGGTTAGATGAGAAGGAGACCTTCGAATTGGGGCCGGAGATGGTCTATCCGGTACCACATGTGGCGGCGCGAGTGGAAAACGGTCAGGTGTTTTGGGAGTTGATCAAGAAGGAGGTTATGAAAGAGGAGCATTCGATCGTTGAAAGAGTGGGCGATGAAGTTGTTGTGAAGCCAAAGGAGATGCCTGATGGTGCTGTGCCTTGGGGTAAGGTGGAGCCGCAGCTACGATATAACCGAAAAACTAAAGAGTTGATCTTTGCGATGTCTGATAAGGCTTTGAAGCGAACTAGAGATGGCGGAGAGAGGTTTGAAGAAACTGAGGATTTCAAACAAGCAACGGTTGGGTTTCCTGAAAAGGGAAGTGGGTTAGTCTATGTGTCTGAAGAGCTTTTGACACTTTTGACAAAAAATATGGGGTCATTTGTTGGGATGATTGAACAAGAGGAGGTTAAAAGTTTGGTGGAAGAGGTCTTACCTTCGTTAGATAAGGTGGCTCAAGCAGGTGGGTATGCGGCGGCATTTGCGGTGCAGGAGGAGGGAATTTTGTCGGTGGCTAACTTACCGATTGCGATGAAGGATTCAGGTGGGATGCTATCTTTGCCGATGGTTCTGGGGGCTGGATATTTTTCTTCGGCTGGTATCATGTATGGGGCAATGTTGTCGGAAGAGATCAGCGGATTGGAAGATTTGGAGGGTTTGGTTCCTGAAGAGTTCAGAGAAGGGGGAGCTGCAGAGGACGAGAAAGGAGCTGATGGGGTGCGGATAGTGCCCAACGGGAATGGGGAGTAGATCAGCTTTTATACCTGTCTCCGATCGAGAACGGTGACTCGTCTTGGGTCGGAGGCTTGAAGGTGTGCCAGGGCAATGGCGAGGGCATCGGCAGCGTCGGAGGGTGGGGTTTCGGGTAGGCCGAGGAGGGCTCGGATCATGAAGGCGACTTGGTTTTTGTCGGCGGTGCCTTTTCCGACGATGGCCTGTTTGACTTTTTTGGGGGAGTATTCGTAGATCTTCAGGCCGAATGATGCGGAGGCAATGAGTGGGGCGGCCCGGGCTGCGCCCATGGAGATGGCGGTGCGATGGGATTGAACGTAGATGATGCCTTCGATGGCGACTTCATCTGGTTTCCATTTGGTGATGAGATTTTTGATGCCGGTGTGAATGGCTTCGAGAGCACCAGACTGAGGGATGCGTTGAGGGATGGAGATGACGCCGTAGTCGAGTGCTTTGGCCGAAGTGTGATCCCCTTCTAGGATTGCGTATCCGGTGTTCCTTACAGCGGGATCAATTCCAAGGGTGCGCATGAGGGGTAGCCTGCGGCTAAGTTAGCGGTGTGGAGTTGTGGGTGGTCAGTGCTTGAAGAATGAGGTTATCGGCGGCGGCGGCGGGAGGGGGCGGGGCGTCTTTTTTTGATGGGACGGGCTGGGGTGGAGTCGAGGAGGGCGGTGTATTGGTAGTCAAAGCTGTCGAGTTGTTTGCGCTCGATTTTTTTGTTGATGAAGTTTTCGACTGATTCTGCGAATTCGAGTTCGTCAGCGGTGAGGAGGGTGAAGGCGTCGCCTTCCTTTTCGGCGCGACCGGTTCGTCCAATGCGGTGGACGTAGTCTTCGGGATTTTCTGGGACTCGATAGTTGATGACGTGGGTGACGTCTGAGATGTCGATGCCTCGGGCGGCGACGTCGGTAGCGACTAAGATCTTGTAGGTGCCGTCTTTGAAGCCTTTGAGCGAGCGCATGCGTTCGTTTTGGCGAATGTCCGAGTGCATGGCAGTGACGGAGTTGCCAATTTGTGGTTGTTTGCGGAGGAGGTCGGAGATGAGGTCTGCTTCTTTACGGGTGCGGGTGAAGATCATGAGGGATTCGAAGCTGGTCTTTTCCAGGAGGGCGAGGAGGAGTTCGTCGCGTTGGGTCATCGCGACTGGGAAGAAGGCGTGTGAGACGGTGGAGGCGACTTCGCGTTTGGCGATTTCGACAGAGGCGGGGTTGGTGAGGCACCATTCCGCAAAGCCAGCGATGACGGGAGGCATGGTTGCGGAGAAGAAGAGAGTTTGGCGGGTTTGTTCTTCGTTGTTCCAGGGGCAGAGATTGATGATTTTGCGGACCTGGGGAAGAAATCCCATGTCGAGCATGCGGTCTACTTCATCGAGTATGAGGTTGTGGATGTGTTTGAACCGCATGGTTGCGCGGTAGAAGTGATCGATGAGTCGACCGGGGGTGGCGACGACGATATCGGCGCCTGCCTTGAGTTGTTCGTCTTGTTTGCCGTATCCGACGCCTCCGTAGAGGAGGGCGACTTTACAGCCGGTGTGTTTGCCGTAGTGGAGGAATTGTTCTGCCACTTGGTCGGCGAGTTCGCGGGTTGGTTCGAGCACGAGAATTTGGGGTTTGCCGAGGGGTTTGATTTTGGAGAGTGATGGGAGGGCGAAGGCGGCTGTTTTGCCGGTGCCGGTCTGTGAGGCCCCGATGACGTCACGCCCTTCGAGAATGAGAGGGATTGCTTGCGCCTGGATGGGGGTGGGGGATTCGTAGCCGGATTCGGTGACGGCTTGGAGGACAGTAGGGGATAGGCCCAATTCGTCGAAACGCATGGTCTGGAATTAGGGGAAGTGCTGCGGAAAGCAAGGAATAAGGGAGTCTTAGGAAACCTCATTCCGTGAAAATGGTCCTAATTTCGTCATCTCTTAGTCAGTCGCAAACGTGATGAACTGATTCAAAAAGGCTTAGCTCCTTTCTCAAATTGAGAGAATTTGAACTGATATTCATTGCGGAAGTAGGATTCCTGAGGGGGGTATCGGGAGCTTGGAATCTTTTTTGAAAAAATTTTAGTCAGGGAAAGTTGGAGATTTGGTCAACGTATGTTAAGTAGTGAGGTAATCCCCCAGATTATGAAAAGTTTGCTGTCTATTTGTCTGTTGCTATTGCCTGTGCAGGTGTTGGGTGAAGCACCTGCAAATGGAGTTGAGGGGTTGAGATTGCAGATTTTTTTGGATCAGAAGTGCTTTGGTCCGGGGTTTTTGGATGGGAGACCAGGAGATTTTACGAAAAAGGCGGCTTTTGCCTATAATCGGTCGGTCGGTCGGGCTCCAGGCGATTGGAAGGGGTTGATGGCCGAGGTGAAGAGTGAGGTGGAAACAGTTTATGTGACGGCGGTCGTTCCTTCTTTTTCAAAGAGTTATTCGGAAGCTGCCGAAGACCTATGAGGATCGGAAGAAAGTGCGGTTGATGGCTTATCGGAGCTACTTGGAGTTTATGGCTGAAAGGTATCATACCTCAGAGTCTTTTTTGATTCAGTTGAATGGGAAGCGAAAGGCTTATGGGGCGAGGGCTCGATCAGTATTGAAGGTCCCAAATATCCGGCCGTTCAAGGTTGAGGAGTTGAAGGTGGGGCGGAATTATAAGGATGAGAATGGACTGGGGGCGCGGAGTTTGGTGGTTGATACGAAGAACAAGCAGCTTTTTATTTATGATCCGTTGAAATCTGCTCGTTCAGCTGGCGGGGCGGCGATGGTTGTGGATGATGGTGAAGAGGAGGAGCGAATGGGGCGTTTGGTGGCAATGTTTCCGCTGACGCCGGGCTATGAAAGATTTATTCATCGAGGATCTTGGCGTTTGAAGAATATGGTGGAGTTTCCTGTCTGGAGATATGACAAGCAGTTATTGAAGACAGGCAAGAGGGGAAAGGAAGCTGTGATGGTGGCTCATGGGCCAAATAATCCGGTGGGGGTATTATGGTGCGGGCTTTCAAAGTCGGGGATCGGCATTCATGGGACGTCGAGTCCTCGGACGATAGGGCGATCTCGGAGTGCGGGTTGTTATCGCCTTGCTAATTGGGATGTGGCGCGATTGGTTAGTTATGTTCGCCCGGGGGCTCGGGTGATTGTAAGATGACGGTTGCGAAGAAAATGGCCCTGAGAATGGGCATCTATGTTTGTTTGATGGGGTATTTGTTATTGGACCTGTTTTTATGGAAAGGTCCAGTTTATCGGATGTTGAACAAACTTTCTGAAGATCGTGAAGAGTTGGCTGCTCTTGCTGAGGTTGATGGGGTGGTGGCTAAGGTTTATGGGAAACCAATTTATAAGGCTCAACTTGAGGAGGCTCTGAGTGAGTATTTGTGGCGTCGAGGTCTGAAGGATGACCAATTAGACGATCGTCGTCGGCGAATGATGAGGGAATTGGTGCTGGGGCGAATATTGGATGATGAGTTGGTTAAGCTTCAGATTAGGATGTCTCGGGCTCGAGAGGTGGTGGTGGATGAAGCGTTGGTGAATGAAGGACTGCGGATTGAGTCGATGAGGTTTCCCGATGAGGAGGTTTATCAAGTGTTAGCTGATCGAGCGCGTTTGCTGGGGGAAAAGGAAAGGCGTTTGAGAGTAGAGGCGAGGATTCAGCGTGAAGCTTTTTTGAGGGAGGCGATGGAGGATGAGGTGACTGACGAAGAAGCGAAGTTGTGGTATGAATACCATCAAGACGGTTTCGAGGGAGATTTTGAAACCTCTTTGGAGGAGATTAAGGCAATGATGCGCTTGGAAAAGAGGATTGAGGCGTGGGAGATCTACCGTTTGAATGGTTTGAGGGAGCGAGCTGGAGAGAAGTTGGAGATTTTTGAGAAGACGCTTTTTGAAGAGATTCGTTGAAGTAGCCTATTTCTTCATTCCGCCATGTTGAATCTAGAAATGGTATTACATTCTACCAATTGGTGGATGTTGAGGTTCTGGCGGAGTTGAGTGTTTTGTTCCAGATATCGAATTCGAGTCGAGAGAACGATTCGATGTCGAATTCGAGGGTTCCGAATGCTTGTGAGTATGCGGTTAGGGTTTTGCCGTTTAACTTTTGGGGTTGAATGGTGATGTAGTCCCCATCTGGGAAGTGAGCTCTGAGATCCTTGCTCATCATACGTATCTCATCTTTTTTGCCTGATATGTCGAAGGAATGGACTCGGTTGATTGGAATGAGGATTTTTCCAAAAGAGGTAGAGACTTCCATGATTGAGTCGGTGACTTTATTGACTTTTCCTTCGACGATGTCTTCGTTGGCGAGAACGATTGACTGTTTCTTAGCTTTCGGTTGCGGCTTCTTTTTGGCTCCGTCTTTTGGTTCGCCACGGATGGTGCCGTCCCATTTTCGAACGAGAATATTACTGAATCGGATGGAGCTGCGACCGTTGCTGAAGAAGTGGAGGAATTTTCCTTTGAACCCTGTGTCGTCACGACCAGTCCAAGTTTCGAGGACCTTACCATTCATCAAGATGGCATTGGTTTCTGAACTATCTCGGGAGAGGAGAATTTCGAAATTTGCTTTTTTGAGATTTCTGAGGTTGTTGATGCTTTCGTACATCACGTGCTCGCGATTACCTTCGGGCGAAACACGTTGGATGTGGAAGTATGAACGTTCAAAATTGATGGCGTATCCCTTGCGTGGGGATCTAGATTCACCTTTTTCTGAGTATAGGTGGATTTTGAAGTCGCATTGTGTTTTCCATTCAGCAGTGAAGCTAACGGAAGTTCGTTTCGGGTATTCGATTTCCCTTGCAAGGCCAATTTTGCGGCTGGTGCTCATGCCTCTGCCGTCAAATTGCCACTTTTTTTCCCAATCGGAGTCAGAAGATACCCATCCTGTGGAATCAAAGGGGCCAGCATATAGGGTGGGCATGTTGGTAAATATTTCGATATTTTCGACGAATTTTCGTTTAATATCGAAGGTTCCAGCATACCAGGTCTTGAGGCGAATGTTGTTTTCGTCAACGGCAATAATGTTTCCTTTCAGAGTATCATTTCGAACGGAAGATTTGGTTCGGTTTTTGAAATGTTTCTTCAGGGTGATGACGGCAACATGGTCACCTTCTCCGGGACTTTTGGGGTTATTAATGACGAGGGTGTGGAGATTTTTGGTTTCGAGGGTAGTTGGTTGTTCGAACAGGTGAGAGGTGACCTGAATCGTGTCTTGGGTAGGATTTAGGGAGATTGTTTTCCCAGTAATTCGAGATTGGTCGCTGAAAAAGAGAGTGGTGTCTACTGAGAGTTCGGCGAAGCCCTTGGAAACGAGGGCTATCAAGGGAGAAAGGTAGAGGAGATACTTCATTTTGAGGATGTCAGTCGACAGGTGTCGGTTTTGAGGAGTTGGATGCCTCATTTTTTTTGTCCGAGGGTTTTTGGATGAGTGAAATTTTTTCGGCAGAATCTCGATGAATTTCTATTTTTCCAATTAGATTATGAGAAGCGTAGACTTTTTCGTCGTCAAGAGTCAGTTCGGAGAGGGTTAATTGGCCTCGAGGAATGAGCTGGTATCGGAAGTCACCGGAAGGAGGAGCGGTTGCTTGCTTACCGGCAAAAGTCACGGAATGACACGCGGAGATGGGAACGGAGATTGTCTCCTCAGATGGGTCTAACCTAATTGAGAGAGCGTCGGGTTGATCGGAAGTTTTAGTGGGAATGATCGTCCCTTTGTAGATCTCGTGATCAAGGGTGGTGATGATGTCGAGAGGTTTCCCGGAATCAGGGTTGGATGAGTTGATCGTAAGGAAGGCAGGGGTGGTGCTTCCATCCCAATTTGCAGCGGAGACGCTTCGGAGAGAGATGTCCCCAGGTGATTCACCATTTTTAGCGAAATTGACACAGGTGCCTGATGGGGGAAGGAGCGGATCGTATGTCGCGATGACTGGATTGTTGTTCAGGAAAATGAGAATCTTGCGAGATTGGCGATCGATGCGGAGGTCAACTAATGTTTCGAGGTCTTTGTTGGTGACTTGGTTGCTCGGAACTGCACATTTCGCAATGATGAGAAGCTTGTTTTTTTGTTTAGGGTCAGGACGGGAGAGGGTGACGGTGTTATCCCGGAGGAGGAGTCGGTATCCAGTCAATTCGTGTTCCTCGGAATTGGAGCCAGGTTTAGTGGAGGCTGCCTCGATAATGAAGTCGAGGTAGTTGGTCCAACGGATTTTGGTTTTGAGGGTGAAGGATTCGGGGAGTTTGAGGTCACGACCGATGTAGCCGTCCCCTTGGTTGGCCGAGATGTTGCCCGAGTATTCTGACCAACGAGTGTGGCCGATAGTCCAATCTTTGAGAGTATTAGGGCCCTTATAAAACGGAGCTTCGTGAGGGGAAGTGAGTTTTAATTGGTGAATAGAGTCTTTGTTGACTTTTATGTCTCCGGAGAACCAAGTTTTGAAAGTGATTTGTTTGTTTTCGATACTGGCCAGTGTTCCAGCGAAATGGTCTTGATTTTTTAGAACGATAAATTGCGTCTGAGCTGGTGGAGAGAAGCCTTCTTTTCGATCAAAGCTAATGGTGCTCAGATTTTCGTTTCTTAAGATCAGGGGGTCTTTGTTGAATTTGGTGAGAATGGAGATGTTTTTTTTCTTAACCGAAACAATTTGTCCAGCGATCGCGTCTTGGTTTTTGAATCTGACAAGGTCGCCAGATGCAGGGATCGGAATGCAGGCAAAAAGGGTGATAAAAGACGTCGAAAGGTAATGTTTCATTAATGTTTTGATGGCCGAAGGCAGTGTGCAAAAAACTTATTTTTGTGGAGTTTTCCAAATGTTGAAGTCAAGTGATGAGAAGGCGTCGACATTAAACTTGGCTTTTCCAAAGGCAGATGAAAATCCGTGGATATGGGTATCATCGAGGCCCTCTAGCCTGAATATTATCTGCTTTCCGTTGTGAAAGATAGCACGAACATCCCAAGTTTCCATTTTGATTTCGTTTTCGATTGATGGACCGACGATTGAAGTTACTCGCTCAAGAGGGACAGGGATTGAACCAAATGAGGTTTTGATGAAAGCTTTTTGTCCTTCAATATTAGTGACTTCTCCTTCGGCAAGGTCACCGTTTGCGAGGAGGACATGAGGAGCGCTGATTTTTGGGGTCTCTTTTTTGGTAGGTGTGCCGTAAGCCCGGCTAACGGATTCTTCAGGGATGATTCCGTCCCATGACACGATTTTGAGTTTTGAAACGACGGTTTCAGTTTCCGATTCGATCGTCACTCCCAACCATTTGGTTTCAAGTTTGGCGTCTGCTGGTGTTTTCCATGTTTTGATATTTCTGCCGTTGAAAAAGAGGGCGTTTTCTCCGTTGGGAGCCTGGTTGATGTAGAGGACGGCTTTTGGGTAGTGCTTGCGATCGGCTCCAAATCCTCTGCGATTGAAGCGAACTTTTCTTTCTCGCCTTTTATCATGTAGCCCGGAAATGTTGGCGAAATAAGGGGAGAGGGTCAGGTTGTAATTTGCTTCTTCTTCGGCATTTTTTGCTTCTTCTTCCCACTCCTTCATAAGTGCGATATTGGCCGAGAAGCTGCCAGTGCCCTGAAGGTCGACTTCGAGAGTCCAACGTGTTGGGAACTCAAGTTGACGGGTAATCAGAGCATTTCCGGTCGAAGTGAGAGCTCCTTTTTTATAGTTCCATGAGTCTGTAAATTTTTGACCTTTTGGAGTCTGCCATTTTTCGTCCCGAATTGGTCCATCGTAGATGGTGGCGTCGGAGCGTGAGATGGTTAATTTTTCGACTAGAGATTTCTTGATTTTGAGTGGCCCCGCAAAAGTGGTGTTCAGGGTATAGTGTTCATCGTCAACATCGATGAGTTCTCCCGAGAGAGAATCGGAGGGATTGGGTTTTGCAAGATGTCGGTCGATGAAACGTTTTTTGAGGGTGATTGTGGTGACAATGGGAAAGGGCGATTTTCTGGGGATGGAAGAGGGGAAAGAGATTTTGTCGAGGGAGGCTAGAGAAAAGGTGTTACTACCAACAAGCGATTCGATAGAGATTTCTAGGGTGTTTTTTTCAAAGTCCATGTTGTCGATGGAGCCGTTAAACTCGGACCCATCTTGAAATGACATTTTGTAAGAGTTTTCGCCCTGAATCAGAAGGGTGGAAGAGAGGAGTAGAGAAAGGAGTTTCATTGGTTTGCGTGGGTTTTAGTTGATGATTTTGATGGACTTCATGAGTGCTTTGTCTCGTGAGAGCTCGATCAGTCCTAAGATTGAGTGTGAAGCGCTTAGTTTGTCGTCATCGATGACGATTTTGTCGAGGTGAAGAAGTCCATTTGAGGAGAGTTGAATTTGGTAGGGTGAGGTCCCAGGTTGAAGGGGAGCGGAGGTGAATGTGATTGAGTCGATGTCTGTCGGGTTAATCTTTATGTTTCCGTTTGAGAATGGAGATTTGAAGAGGAGATGTGAACCTTTAGTGATCTCATCGAGAGAGATGACTTCTCCTTTGATGATGTCACCCGAAGAAAGGGAAATTTGATGGCTGTTTTTGTTGGGGGTTGGAGGGGAAACGTGTCTGATGGTGAAGGTTTCGATTGTTTTATCGATGGTAGAATTTCTTCGGTTATCGAGGATGAGAAATTTTCCGGTTGGTAGAGGAAGTGGGTCGACGACTTTGATTGGTTTTTCTTCGTCGAACGTGAGTTCTATCGTTCGGGTTTTTCTGGAGAAGGTGAGAGTGAAAGCGGCGCGGTGGTCGGTGGTTTCTCGGAAGTCGATACTTTTAGTTGCAAGGAGGAGAGATTTTTCCGGGGTGATCCGATGGAGGTAGACAGAGGCTGAATTAATCCAGATCTTGTATCCGTCGAGATCCTTTTGTCCTTTTGGTTCGGGATCTTCGTTGCAGAGGAAAATGTTAAAGCCTTCGACTCTGGAGTAACCCCTAGGGATGTCTTTCCACGTCATGGAAAAACGAATCTCAAAGTCTTTGTCCGAGAAGACTGGGTATTTCCAGGTCTTCTTTTGGTCTTTGTTTTGGCGTTGGAAAAAGATGTGATCGCTGGGAGAGTTGGTGGAAGAGTCTTTGTTGATCCATTCGTTTTGCTGAGAGACTCCGTCAAAAGGAAAAGCTGATTGGTGTCCTGCAGTTGAGAGTGAAATTACGTGGGATCGGGGGATGGTTGACTGTGGGCTAAATGGGGTTTTAGCGGTAATGTTTTGATCTGTGATGGAAAGCA
>JAHDGN010000217.1 GCA_020627645.1 Akkermansiaceae bacterium | reverse complement strand
TGTAGCTGTCAGAACCCAATTCCACCCACAGATTCTGCGGAGGAGGCATTTTTTGTGGGGTGTTTTTGATGGTGTTTAACGAGGCGGTCGCTGACTTTTTGCCCGCAGAGGATGGCCATGGGCATGCCTCCACCTGGGTTGACGGAGCCCCCGGTGAAGAAGAGGTTGGGGTATTTTTTGGATTGTTTGGGTGCTTTGAAGGCGCGGTTGGTTTTCCAATCAGAGGCGACTCCATAGATCGATCCTTGATTGGAGAGATACATTTGTTCGATATCGACTGGAGTGAGCATGTCTTCGACGATGGTGTGTTTGCGGAGGTCGGTGAGGCCCATTCGTTCGAGTTTGGTGAGGACGCGATCGCGGAGTGCGAGGTAGTCTTCGTGGGTGTGTGGGTTGTCGGGGTTGAGGGGGGGGATGTGGGGAAGGATTTTGATGTTGTCGCAGCCGTCGGGAGCTTTGGAGGGGTCGGTACGAGTGGGGGCGACGAGGTAGATGGTGGGGTCGTCGGGGAGTTGTTGTTTTTGGAAGACGGTGTCGAAGTGTTTGTTTTGGTTTTGGGAGTAGAAGAAGTTGTGGTGGGCGAGTTGTGGGTAGATTCGGTCGGTGCCGAGGTGGATGACGAGTCCAGAGCAGGCGGGTTTGAATTTTTCGAATTTGCGGAGGAACTTGGGTGATTCTTTGAGGAGGTGTTTGTAGGCGGGGATGACTTCCATGTTGGAGACGATGAAGTCGGCAGAGTGGTGTTGTCCGTTGGCGGTGGTGAGGCCGGTAACTTGGCGGTTCTCTTTGGTAATTTCTTTGATGTGGGTGTTGAGGTGGACGGGGATGTTGAGGTCGGTGAGGAGTTTTTGGAGGCCTTTGGCGAGGTTGTACATGCCGTCTTTGACATACCAGAGTCCGTGGTCGAACTGGATGATGGGCATCATGTTCATGTAGCCTGGGGCGTCTACGGCGGAGGATCCGACGTATTTGATGAAGTATTCAAAAATGCGCCGCAGGTGATCGCTTTGGAAGTGATCTGCGATGGAGCCGGCCATTGAGTTTTTCCAGTCCATGGAGCGGGCGAGTCCGAAGAGACCGTAGTGGCGGATCATCTCCCAGGTGTTGTCGAGTCCTTCGGCGAAGTATCCACGATCGACGTGGTGGTACTGGGTGCGGGCGTAGTTGAGGAAGTTTTGGAGTTCTTTCCAGTGAGTGTCTGAGTTGCCGGGGAGTTTGTTGAGTTCGGCGCGCATGCGGTCGTTTTCTTGGAAGAGGTCGATGGTTTTTCCGTCTTCAAAGAAGTTTCGCCAGTGTGGGGTGACTGGTTGGAGGGTGAAGTAGTCGTCCATGTTTTTTCCGGCTCGTTCGAAGAGATCTCGGAAGATTTGGGGCAGGGTAAAGATAGAGGGGCCGAGGTCGAAGGAGAATCCGTCGATTTCACGAAGGTTGAGTTTGCCGCCGATTCGTTCGTTTTTTTCGAGGATTTCGACTTGGTATCCTTCGGCGCGGAGTGAGATGGCGGCGGAGAGTCCGCCGAGGCCGGCGCCGATGACGAGAATTTTGCCTTTTTGAGATTTCATGTGGGTTTGTGAGTGGTGGCGAGGTGGGTTTCTTGTGTTAGAGTCGGGCGATGTCGGAAGTTTGCAACATGGGAGATGAAATTGGAGGAGATTTTTTGTGTGAGGTGTTGAGAGAGCAGCAGAACTTTTTTGAAACTGGGGGGACTCGCCTGTTGGGAGAGCGGATGAAAGTGTTGCATGGTTTGTTGGAAGGATTGGGGGCTCGAGAGGATGACATTTTGGAAGCATTGTCGGTAGATCTTGGGAAGCCTGGGTTGGAGGGGTGGTTGGCGGAGGTATATTTTTTGAAGGCGGAGTTGAAGTTGGTGATGAAAAATTTGGGGAAGTGGATGAAGCCGAGACGAGTGGGGAGTCCGTTTTTTGTCATGCCGGCGCGGAGCGAGGTGAGGCGGGAGCCGTTTGGGAGGGTGTTGGTGATGGGGCCGTGGAATTATCCATTGCAGTTGGCCTTGAGTCCGGTGATTGGGGCGGTGGCGGCTGGGAATTGTGTGGTGTTGAAGCCGTCTGAAGTTACGCCAGAGACGAGTCGAGTGTTACGGGAGTTAGTGGAAGATGTCGTGGGAAAGGAATGGGTTTGGGTGGTGGAAGGTGGTGCGGAGGTGGGGGCGGCTTTGTTGAGGGAGTCTTTTGATTTTTATTTTTATACGGGGGGCGAGAGGGTGGGAAGGTTGGTTGGGGAGGCGGCAGCGAGGGAGATGGTGCCTTGTGTGTTGGAGTTAGGAGGGAAGTGTCCAGTGATTGTGGATGAGGAGGTGGATTTGAGCGTGGTTGCGAAGCGGGTGGTGGTTGGGAAGTTTTTCAACGCAGGTCAGACCTGTGTGGCTCCGGATTTTGTGATGGTGAAGGACCGGTTGAAGGTTTCCTTTTTGGATGAAATCAAAAAGGTGGTGCGGGAGAGTTATGGTGATGGACTGGATGATTTAGCGAGATTGCCAAATGAGGGGCATTGGAAGCGGGTGATGAAATTGTTGCCGGAAGACGTGGAACAGTTGGGGAATGATGATCGGGCAGGCTTGAAGATGGCTCCGAGGTGGGGAGCGGTGTCTTGGGAGGATGCGGTGATGAAGGAGGAGGTCTTTGGGCCATTTTTACCGATTGTGGGTTATCGTGATGAGGATGAGTTGTGGGAAAGGTTAGGGGGATTGAATGATCCGTTGGCAGTCTATGTGTTTTCTAAGAGGGCTAAGTTTGTGGACGATGTCATGAGCCGGGTGAGGTCGGGTTCGGTGTGTGTGAATGATGTGATGAAGCAGGCGGTGAATCAGAGATTGCCTTTTGGTGGGGTTGGGAAGAGCGGGTTTGGGCGGTATCGTGGGAGGGCGAGTTTTGAGGCTTTTACTTATGAGAGGGGGGTGATGCGGAGGGGGTTTTCACTCGATCCTTTTGCAGCAAAACCTCCTTATGGGACGATGTTAGAGCGGTTGAGGAAGTTGATGTGAGATTTCAGAGATTAGAGTTTCGATTTACGAATTCAGATTGGGTGCGGTTGGGGAGGTTTTCACCGCTAATTTTTTTGGTTTGAAGGGGGGGCGAGTTCAGTTACTCGATTGGTTTTAGTTTTTCCTGGAGGTTTTTTGGTAGGTTTTTCGAGTGGGTGTGGACGTGAGCAATGTAGGATTTATTTGAAAGAAGGAAAATTTGGTATTCGAGATAGGCTTTTCCATTTTTGGTTCCTTTTAGTTTTCCACTGTAGAACGAGGAGTGAAAGTCTAGGGAATTTGCGAGATCTGTGAATTGTTCTGCACTGAGTGAATAATCGCCTTCGAGAGGAAGTTTGACTTTTTCAAGAGATTTGAGCTCTTGCGCTAATGATGTTTTGAAATCTTTTTCTTTTCTCTTGTTGGCGATCTTATTCCAAGCTTTTTCCATTTCCTCCTCCTTAAGAATTTTAAGATTCAGCTGAATCAAGATCTCGGTGGCTG
The DNA here is from genome assembly GCA_020627645.1 of Akkermansiaceae bacterium. Taxonomy (GTDB): domain Bacteria; phylum Verrucomicrobiota; class Verrucomicrobiia; order Verrucomicrobiales; family Akkermansiaceae; genus SW10. Next base: position 2,529 of record JAHDGN010000217.1, on the reverse strand, counting down.
GATATTTTGAAAGTTCAAATTTTTTTTTGGCAGCATTGAGTTGCTCTGGTTTTTTGTTTTGGTCACCTTGAAGTGAGAGGGTGCTGATGGAAAAGATGCAAAAGAGAAATAAGGGAATGATGTTTTGTATTTTATTCATGTCACCTCTCAGTCTACTTTACTAGCGAGGCATTTCCCTATCGATTAGAGTAATATGAAGATTATTTTAATCGATGTTCATACTAGGGGGGATGATTATCGGGCGAAGGGTTTATTGGGTGCATTTTTTCAATGTGCTGACATCATGAGGGAGATAGATGGTGGAGCGGTTGAGGAAGTTGATGTGAGATTTTAGAGGTCTGAGTTTTGATTTGTGAGTCTAGATTGGGTTCGGTTGTGGTGGGGGATTTGGAGAGATGGAACCGCGGAAGAGGTGGAAGGGCGCAGAACTGAGTTAGGGAGGGCTGATCGGCGAATGATCCCAAGAATGGGAAAATTGTGTGGAGATTTGGCGGGGCGGTTAGAAACCGCCGCCACGGTTAGAGGTAGTTGGTGGCTAGATCGACTCGGTCGTAAGAGATGTTATGAGCATCGCAGAGGAGGTTGGAGGAGATGCGGCCTGATTCGTAGATCGTAGGAAGTCCGCTGCCAGGGTGGGTACCGCCGCCAACGAGGTAGAGATTTTCGTAACCTCTCATGCGGTTGTGGGGGCGGAGGTAGAGCATTTGGTCGAGGGTGTGGGCAAGGTTGAAGGTGGCTCCCATGAAGACGTCGAGTTCGTCTCGCCAGCCATCGGGGGTGATGATTTGTTCGGCGATGATGTGTTGACGGAGGTCTTTCATGCCCGTGCGTTCTTCGATACGGTCGAGGACTTTTTCGCGGTATTCTTGTTTTTGTTGTTCCCAGTCGAGGCCGTGGCGGCAGTTGATGGTGGGGACAAGAACATAGAGCCCGGATTGTCCGGGGGGGGCGACGTGAGGGTCGGTGATGGAGGAGTTGCGGACGTAGATGGACATGTCGTCGGAGACGATGCGTTCGCCTTGGATGTCGTTGACGTTGTTTTGGTAGTTGTCGGCGAAGATGATGTGGTGGTGGGGTTCGTCGTGGTAGATTTTGTCGAGCCCAAGGTAGAGCATGAAGGTGGAGCAGGAGTATTTCTTTTTGTTGAGTTTTTCCTCGGGGATGGACCTTCCGTTCATGAGTGAGGTCATGGCTTTGGCGTAGTCGGCGTTGACGATGGCGTCATCGCATTGGAGGGTTTCACCGTTCTCAAGTTCGACGCTGGTGACGCGGGTTCCGGAGAAGTGGAGTTCTTTAACAGGGGTGTTGAGGCGGAGTTTGCCGCCATGTTCTTGGAAGACTTTGGCCATGCCTTCGGAGATTTTGCAGAGACCTCCTTGAACATGGTAGATGCCGTATTTGTATTCGAGGTAAGAGAGAATGGAGAAGAGGGCGGGGCACTTCCAGGGTGACATGCCGAGGTATTTGGCCTGGAACGTGAAGGCAAGCTTGAGTCGGTCATCGGGGAAGTAGTTATCGAGGACATCGACAACGGATTTGGTGGTGGCGACGTGTGGGAAGGCTCGAAGCAGGGTGGAGCTGAGGAGAGATCCTACTTTGTGGTAGGGACGTTGGAGGCAGGGGAAGATGGAGCGAAGTTTGGAGTCATGATCTTCCATGAAGCGGCGGTATCCTTCGGCGCTGCCAGGAAATGCGGCTTCGACGTTAGCAGCCATTTTCTCCAGGTTATAGGAGGTTTCCATGGAGAGGTTGCCCCAGGTGAGGCGGGTCATGGGGTCGAGTTTGACGAGGTCCATGTAGTCTTCGGGTTTGCGTCCGGCTTCGGCGAAGACTTCGTCGAGGGTGAATTTTTGATGGAGAAAGGTGGGTCCGATATCGAAGGAGAAGTCGCCGACTTTGAGTTCGCCATTGCGGCCGCCGACGCGGTTTTGTTTTTCGACGATGGTGACGTCGAGTCCACGGCTGGCGAGAATCATTCCTGCGGTGAGTCCTCCGGGACCTGCTCCCACGATGATGACGCTTTTTTCCTTCATGTCTTGCTTCATTGATAACCTAGAGCTGGGGAGGTGCTAATGAAAATTTTCACGATTTGTGAGCTGGGGTTGATTTTAGGGGATGTGGGTTCAGGTTGTTGGTGATGGTTTTGGATACGCCGAGGGAGTTGATGGGATTGGTTCCGGTTGGTCGTTTTGATGATTTGAAGGTAGCGCAGGAGCATGCTTTGGTGGTTTTGGCGATGGGTGGGGATTGTTTGGTGACGGTGGAAGAGGAGGGGGGATTTTTGGTTTTTGGGGAGGAAGAGCGTCGCGAAAAAATTCTGGAAGAATTTCGGATGTATGCGGATGAGCAGGAGGAGAGGCCTCGGGCTGAGGTGGTTCGGGTTTTTGGGTCTGGATTGGAGGTGGGGTTGTTGTGGGTGGTGATTTTGTTTTTTGTTTTCACTCGTCAGTTAGAGGTGGATGGGTTTACGGGGAGGTATTTGCATGATGCGGATGCGGTTCGGGAGGGGGGAGAGTGGTGGAGGGCATT
>JAHDGN010000216.1 GCA_020627645.1 Akkermansiaceae bacterium | reverse complement strand
GTGCAATACCTGTCCCTGGCCCAACCATAATCACGTCTTTCTCACCATCTTCTGGTAATCGAAATGCCTTGTTAACATGAACAAAGACTCCAGGACACACATCCCCCATCCGATCCGCCAAATAAGTCGAGCAAACTCCTCCCCGCTGCCGCCCATGAGACTCATACCGGACGATGGCCACAGTCAAATGAACCTCTCCTGGGTGAGCCTTTGGACTTGAGGCAATCGAATACAATCTCGGCTGGAGCTTTTTCAACACGCCCACAAACTCTTCCCCATCCGCAAAGTCAGCTGGATGATCCTCAATTAAATCGACCAATTCTCTCCCCCAACAAAACTCCTCAATTTCCTCCTTCGATCCTCCCTCCACCAAAGCCCTCAAAAAGGGCGAGCCCGACCGAGCGCTCCACTTCTCCAACAACGATTTATTGAGACTACGAACATCATACGACTGAATCAAAGCCTCCCGCAAAGGAGCCTCCCCACCACCTGGCAATGGAACCTCATCCTTTGTATTGAATGGCAACAAGGGCAAAATTTCATCCACTACTTCTGCCGGATTGTGTGAACAAACTCCAAGCGCATCACCAACCTCATACTCCAAATCAGAACCAACAAGTGACAATTCAATGTGATAGGTTTCCCTCTGAGACCCTTCTCCATTGAGATCAAAGGTCGATACAACCGGAGCAGGAAAAGGCTTCTTCTTCCCATAAGGCTCATCATCAGAAACCTCCTCACTCCCAACCGCAGCCTCCATCCCTCCCATCGCCCCAATCACCCCCTGCTTCCACTCCGCAAACTCATCATCATAGTCCACATCACAGTCGATTCGACGAAACATCCGCTTCGCCCCGTGTTTCTCCAACCTCTCATCAAATTCAATCCCACACTGACAAAAGTCCGGATACTCACTATCACCCAATGCAAATACCGAATAGTTGACCCCCTCCAAACTGGGCACCTCTTCCCCCATCACGTATTCATGCAAATCAGCCGCGTTATCCGGTGGTTCGCCGTCTCCATAGGTGCTCGTGATGATCAACAGGTTCTCTTCCTTCGACAACCTCTCCCGATCATAAACCGCCATATCGAAAACCTCCGGCTCATAATTCCCGCCCTTTAAGGCTTTCATCAACTTCTTCGCCACGCCCTCCGAATTTCCTGTCTGGCTTCCCCACAAGATGGTCACCGGAACCGCTGGTCCCGCTGGCTCAACAACAACCTCGTTGCCTGCCAAAACTTTTGTCAAAAACTCACTCAACCAAGCCCGCTGATCGGCATCAAACGGTGCATTTTCAGGAATCACTATTGGTGAACTCATCATCAAAAAATACCCCTCCACCCATCATGGGCCGGGGCGGAACCTTGCCCCTAGAACCCAATTCAGACAAGCTCGATTCACTTCAAAGCAAAGATCTCACTCATTTAAAATATCTAAAAATTGTCGAACGTATTCATCCCCATGCCTCATCCTCCTCAACCTTCTCATTCTTCCATTAATAGCCAAAAAACCGCACATCATTTTCGTCATGACCGACGACCAAGGTCAACTTGACTGGGGATTCGCAGGGCACCCCTACGTAAAAACCCCAAACCTCGATGCGATAGCCAAGAAATCAGTCGTCTTTGACCGATTCTACGCTTCTTCTCCCGTTTGTTCCCCCACTCGAGCAAGCTTCCTCACCGGACGCCATGCCTTTCGCACCAACGTCCTGAACCATGGCCACTACCTCCGCCCCCAAGAAGAAACCCTCGCCGAAGCCCTCAAAAAACACGGCTATGTGACCGCTCATTTCGGCAAATGGCACGTCGGCTCCGTCCAAAAAGAAAGCCCAACCTCCCCAGGGCAACAAGGGTTCGATCACTGGACAACCGGCCTCAACTTCTTCGACAATGACCCCTACCTTTCAGAAAACGGCATCTTTAAACAATTCAAAGGGAAAGGCACTGTCATCACCATGGATCTGGCCCTCCAACACCTCCGCAAAAATCACCACAAAAGCCTGACCTTCACCCTCATCTGGTTTCCTTCCCCACATGATCCTCATGAAGAAACACCAGATAACCCCAACCTCTACGCCGACAAACCCCACGCTCCGTATTATCGTGAGATCACGCTCATCGACGAACAAATGGGACGCCTCCAAAAAACCCTCAAAGAACTCAAAATCGACCAAGAAACCCTCCTTTGGTATACCTCCGACAATGGTGGACTAGTACACGAACACTCTGGAGGACGAGCAAAGAAAGGCTCCATCTACGAAGGCGGGCTCCTCATTCCATCCATCCTTCATTACCCTCAAAAGTATTCTCACAAACGAATCTCTCCCCCAGCCTCGACCTCAGATATTTTACCGACCATCCTCTCCCTGATCGACCCCAATTACACCGCACAAACCACCCTGGACGGAATCAATATCCTACCAATGATCGAGGACGCCACTCACCATCGAACCCACCCACTCAGATTTTGGCACCATTTTACCAAGGGACAATCCACCTGGAACGACCGCATCATCAAAAAGCTGCAACACGCCCAGCAAAACAACCTTCCAAACCCATTTCCTGAGCGAGTTCACAAAAACACCCAACAATTCCCATCCCACAACCAAAACTCTCACCAAAGAGGCCACGCCGCTCAACTCGATTGGCCCTACAAACTCCATCTCATCTACAAAGGAGATCAAACTCTCACCGAACTCTATCACCTCGAAAAAGACCCTCTCGAAAAAATCAACATCGCCAAACAGAACAAGCCAATCGTTGATAAAATGACTCAAGCGCTCACCAACTGGCAAACCGCAGTCCTAAAATCCCATTCAGGATCTGATTACCAGCCCCAAAAAAACAAATTGAAACGCTAAAACACAACCTCTGTCCTCCTTTCAATCGATCATCTTACCCGGCAAAGAGAAAACCCCAGTGAGGATCTTCAGTCCATGGTTGACCCCCATCACTTCAGATATATTTTGCACGCACTAAAAGGCATCTCCCAAAACAGGCCACACAATTTCCAATCAACAAGACGAACCAAAAGCTACCATCCCATGCGCCTCTTTTTCACACTCCTGACGATTTTCACTCTTGAAAGCTCCGCCAAACAAAAACTCGACTTCGCCCGCCAGGTCCTCCCAATCCTCTCCGACAAATGTTTCGCCTGCCATGGACCTGACACCGACGAATCGAAAGATCTCCGTCTCGATAATTACGCTTCAGCCACCAAAAGCCGGAATGGCAAAAAAGCCATCAACCCCGAAAATCTCGACCAAAGCGAAATCCTCGTCCGCATTCACAGCGCTGACGACCCGATGCCTCCCGCTGACGACCCAAAACAACTCACTCCTCAAGAACGAGAAATCTTAACTCAATGGATCAAAGAAGGAGGAAATTACGCAACTCACTGGGCTTTCGTGCCACCGACTCATCCTAACGATCTCCCAGAAAAGAATGTCATCGACCACTTCATTTCAAAGGCTCAGAAAAAGACTGACCCCTCGCTCACTTTGTCACCTCAAGCCAAACCCTCTACCCTAGCGCGTCGTGCCTCCCTCGTCCTTACTGGACTCCCCCCCGAACCCCACCTTCTCCAAGAATACCTAAAAGATCCCTCTCAAACCGCCTACCTCCGCCTCATTGATCGACTCCTCGATTCTCCCGCCTACGGCGAACACCAAGCCCGATATTGGCTCGACGCCATACGCTACGGCGACACCCACGGCCTTCACCTCGATAGTAAGCGAGGCATCTACCCATATCGAGACTGGGTCGTCCGCGCTCTCAACGATAATCTACCAATCGACCAATTTCTAACCTGGCAACTCGCCGGCGATCTCCTACCCAACCCAACAATCAGCCAAAAAATTGCCACTGGATTCATTCGCATGAATCCCACCACAGCGGAAGGCGGTGTCATTCCAGCAGAATTTCAGGCCAAAAATAACTTCGACCGAACCGAAACTCTAGGAACCGTCCTCCTCGGCATGACCATGTCATGCGCCCGTTGCCATACCCATAAATACGACCCGATCACCCACAAAGAATACTTCAGCCTTCTAGCCTTCTTCAACTCAACTAACGAAAACCCACTCGACGGGAACGCCTACAAATATCACCCCATCACCCCGGCTCCAGCGACACCCCAACAATGGGAACTCCTGAGGAATCACGAAAAGTCACCAGAAACCCACCCAGACCCAACACCCCAATTTACAACCACTACCCTCATCGCCCAAGAACGCCCCCGGCCACGTCCAACTCGCGTTCTCGCCCGCGGCGAATACCAATCGCCAACCGGTCCTGTTCTCACACCCGACATCCCCGCGATCATGGGCGCCTTCCCAACCGACGCCCCCCGCAACCGACTTGGCCTCGCTCAGTGGCTCACCGCCCCAGACCACCCACTCACCTCCCGCGTCCTCGTCAACCGCATCTGGCAACGAACCTTCGGACACGGCCTCGTGCGAACTCCCGAAGACTTTGGACTCCAAGGACAACACCCCACCCACCCACAACTCTTGGACTGGCTAGCCCTCGAATTCCAAAAAAGCGGATGGAACCTCAAAAAAACTCTCAAACTCCTCGTCACCTCACAAACCTTCCAACAATCGTCACAGTTGCGCTCCGACCTAGATGATCCTGAAAACAAGCTCTACGCTCGCGGCCCTTCCTTCCGACTCGATGCCGAAGTCATTCGCGACCTCGGACTCTGGTCCAGCCAACTCCTAGACCCCACCATGGGCGGAGAAGGCACCAAGCCCTATCAACCTGCCGGACTCTGGAAAGCTCTCATGCACCCCGCCAGCAACACCCGCATCTACAAACGCGATACCGGCCCGCGCCTCTACCGCCGCAGCCTCTACGTCTATTGGAAACGCACCAGCCCACACCCCATGATGACCCTCTTCGATGCCCCTAACCGAGAATCCTCCTGCGTGAAACGCTCCCGCTCCTCCACCGCTCTGCAATCTCTCGCTCTTTTCAACGAAACCCAAAGGGTCGAAATCTCGAAAAAACTCGCCGAACGAATCTACAAATCATCCTCCACCGATCAGGAAAGACTCAATCAACTATTCACCCTCATCGCCTGCCGCCCGCCAACCGCGGCTGAAGCCACCGCCTGCCTTCAGCTTCTCACTAAACTTAATCAACGCTACCAAGCGAATCCGGACGACGCCCAGCAGCTTCTCAAAACCGGTGACTCGCCCGTTGATCCCAAGCTTCCACCACAAGAACTTGCCGCCTGGTCCCAAGTCGTCACCACCCTCCTTGCCAGCGATATTGCCCTCTATCTCGACTAAGACAAAAACTTCAACACACCCAAATCAATGCTCTCTGAACACAACTCCCAACTTCACCTCACCCGACGCCAACTCTTTGGTAAATCAGCCCTCGGCCTAGGCACCGCCACCATGGCCCAGTTTCTCGGCAATGATCTCCTGGCCCAGCCATCCACCAGCCCCTCAGGGCTCCATCACACTCCTAAGGCCAAAAGAGTCATCTACCTCTTCATGTCAGGCGGCCCCAGTCACCACGACATGTGGGACTACAAACCCAAAATGAAAGACATGGCCGGACAAGATCTCCCCGACGAAGTCCGGGATGGTCAACGCATCACCGGTATGACCGCCAGCCAATCCTCTCTCCCAGTCTGCCCATCCAAATACCAATTCACAAAACACGAAAACAATGACCAAGGCGTCTGGATCTCCGAACTCCTTCCTCACACCGCAAAGGTTGCCAAGGACCTTTGCGTCATCCACAGCACCTTCACCGAAGCCATTAATCATGATCCCGCCGTCACCTACATCCAAACCGGATCCCAAATCCCCGGACGACCATCACTAGGATCTTGGCTCAGCTACGGACTTGGCCGCATGAACGAAAACCTCCCGGGTTACGTCGTTATGCACGCCCGCACCAATTTCGGAGAACAAAGCCTCTTCACCCGACTCTGGGGACCCGGATTCCTCTCGTCCAACCACCAAGGAGTTCTCCTCCGTAGCCAAGGCGACCCCGTTCTTTACCTCAATA
>JAHDGN010000215.1 GCA_020627645.1 Akkermansiaceae bacterium | reverse complement strand
GTTTTCGCGGAGGAAATACTTGATACCAAGGTCTGCACCAAACTCGATGGTGCTGAGACTATCGCCCAATCCACCAAGTGATGATACTTCAATGCTCTTCCAAGAAGCGGAAAGACCAACGAAAGGAACCCACTTAGAACCTTCGCTAAGCTGGAAATTGTATTCTGTGAAAAGACCAATTCCGAGGCCAAAATCACTCTCTACACCTTGAACGTCGGCTCGAAAGCCAACTTGCCAGCGGTCCTTGATGAACCAACCATAGCTGAGGTTCAGGTTGTATGCGATATCATCGTTGAAGTTGACGTTTCCTGAGAGCCCGAATTCTCGGGTTCCAGCAGAGAGCATCGGAGGAAGGCCGTCGTTCAAACGTGATACGCCAGTGGCACCTTTGAGGAAATTGCCAGGAGCACTAAGAATTTTGCGGCCAGCAGTTCCAACGGTGTCAACAGCAGATCCTGCGGTTGAGCTCAGTGAGTTATACTTTGCCGCAACGTTCTCGTAGTTGTTCACGAGGTTTTGGAAATCAGCAGATGCTGAAATGGTCAAAGCGGCAGAAACCGCAATAAGGGTCGATGTCTTTTTCATATTTTTCTTAGGTTCAGGGATTCTAAGGGGAGCAAGTGTCATCCTAGAAACTCTGCTCCCCAAAAAATGAGGCGATTCGTTTTTAGATCAAGGGAAAATTATGCCCTATTTTGGAATCGTAGATATTCAATAAAGATCAAAAAATTGTTTGAGATGGTGGATAGATTTGTTAGTGCGGGGGGAAGTCCAGGTGAGGGATTTTCGGAGCGCTTCTGCGGTGAATGAATGGGCTTTCTTGGCCGCTTGAAAGAGATCATGATTGAGGCATAGGCAGGCTGTCAAGGCGGAGGAGAGGGTGCATCCAGTTCCGTGAGTTTGTGGTAATTTGACCGATGGGGATGTGAATTCCTGCGATCCAGATGGGGTGCTGAGATGGTCAAAATGCTTTCCCCCGATTTCCAAGTGTCCCCCTTTGAGGTAACACCCTACGTCAAATTTTTTTGCGAAGGCTTCCGAAGATGAAATCAGGTCTGTCAAGCTCAGAATTGGGCGGTTTAAAATTTCGGAGGCCTCGGGGATATTGGGAGTGATTACTGTGCCTAGAGGAAGCAGGGTCTCTAGGAACTCGTTGGTGGCCTTTTCGGTGCGGAATGAAAAGCCCGTCGTTGCAGTTCCAACGGGGTCGATGACAACTTCACCTGCGAAGCCGTCTAAATATTTGCAAATGACCCTGATCTGTTCTTCGGAGCAAATGACTCCAATCTTAATATGTTTTATCGGGTAGGAGTCGAAAAGAATACCGAGTTGGTCCTCAAGGACATTTGCTGGAATGATGTGAGCGGCGCGAACTTCGTTAGGGCTTTCGGACACAATGCAAGTGGTCGCGGTTAGGCAATGGACTCCAAAAGAGGAGAAGACTTTGAGATCAGCTTGAATACCAGCTCCAGAGGAACAGTCGAAGCCAGCGATTGTTAAGGCAATGGGGTTTTGGTCATCTGTCTGCATTGAGGTTCTTTCACTATTTTAGAACCTACTTGCTTTGGAAGTTGATTTTTTTTTATCAATGGAAGGGTGAGTGTGGAATTTAAGCAAATTTCCGGTTTGCGAGTTGTTGTGGAGGAGGTGATTTTTATGCCGAATTTGTCGGCGCCTTCGGAGCGACCATTTCCGTTCGTTTATTTTCTTTCGATTGATAACCAGTCAGAGATTGGTGTTTCGATCTTGAGTAGAAAATGGATTTTGAGAGACGACAAAGGAGAAGTTTTGGTGATTGAAGGGCAAGGCGTCGTCGGAGAGACTCCCCTAATTTTACCGGGCGATCGTTTTTCCTACAATTCGTATCATGCTGTTGCAGGGGACACGGTTGCTGGTGGGAGCTTTTTTGGGAGAGATCAGTGGGGGGATGGAATTAGGGTTCGGATTCCTGATTTTGAGCTAAAGATTCCCCGCTCGCATGAATGACTTGATCCATCGAGAGGTCGTGCTCCTCGTATGGGAGGGATTCTTGAATTTGAAAATCAAAACAAACACCGATAGATTTGAGGTGAGGGATCTTGCTCAGAGCTCGATCATAGTAACCACCCCCTTGACCCAGTCTCAAACCTTCACGAGTAAAAGCGAGGCCGGGACAGATAATTAAATCTAAGGCTGTAGACGGGAGGAGCACTGTCGTTGGTTCTAGTATGCCAAATTTCCCGATCTTGAGCTCCTTTGGGTTGAGGAATCTCGAGAAGATCATTTCGTTCTCAGATTGGATCATGGGAAGATACCATTCAACCGAGGGGGTGAGATCTAGCAGAGGAAAGAGGTTCGGCTCATTAGCGGTTGGGGCAAAAATGGCTATCTTTGTCTCTTGGTCCAACTGAATGAGGTCTCTTATTTTTTTTGACTCCTCGTCGTTAATTCTAGGGGGGCGGCTGGAGAATTCTTTTCTAATTTTCTCTCGGATTGCTTGTTTGGCCCTTGTTTTTGCCGCGGTCACAGTAAAAGGTTAGTCGTGTGGTTTGTCCTTCGACAAGTTTGTGTTTTTGTTTCTTTTGCAGTGATGCTTTCTGCTGAAGAGAAGAAGGTGATTTTTGTTTTTAAGAGTCCGGAGGTTATGGCGAGCTCGCTCGGTGAGGATTTTGGAATGGGGGTGAAGGAGCGAAATGAACTTTCGGGAGAGCTTGCTGCCTTTGCGGCCAATTATTTGATTAAGAAAAAAGGGGACAAAGATTCCATCGATTTCACAACAAAAGCTCTGGGTCTGGCTTTTCAACTGAATCCGAGGAATCGAAAGCTTTTGGTTGTTAATGGACAGTTGAAGAAGGGAATTCTCCCGAATAGGGCCGAAACGACCTATACCAAGGAAGCCTTTGCAGTATTGCTCGTTAGACGGGCTGAAATCCTTCTTTCCCAAAAGGGGAAGAAAAATTTTGATGTCGCTAGGGCGATGGTTGCTTTAGCGGCATCGATCGATCCTAGAAATGAAGATGCAGTTTTTGCGTTTGAGATTCAGAAAATTGATTATGGAAAGCTATCTTGGGGACAGTTTACTGACGGCAGTCATGAAAAGAAAGCCCCTTAAGGGGGCTTCGAGAAGCTTCATTCTGCGTAATTGGCTTCAGTGATCTTAACTCTTCGGCAATCGGAAGCTGGATACATTCACCCAACAGCCTTCTCTTTTTTTCTGCAGAAGACGGTTTCCGAATGTTCCTTTAATCTTTGAGGTGCGGGAGCAGGGTCTCTTTGAGAACTGTCCTAGCTCTGAATAATTGGCTTTTAACTGCTGGGATAGAAATATTTAGAACCTTCGCTATTTCCTCATAGGGAAGATTTTCGTAGCGTCTTAGGACGATGGCCATACGTTGAATTTGAGGAAGCTCCGCAATTGCTTGGTCAATCATTTTACGCATCTCCGCTTTTTCCATCATTTGATCAGGACTGTTGGGAGTCTGGTCGGGGAGTGCTAGCTGTTGATCTGGTTGCTGATCGATCGAAAATTCGTTACGCCGTTGTTTTTTCTTGGTTTCGTTGAATACGAGATTGCGGGTGATGGTGAAGAGGAAGGTGGTGAATTTTGCTTTTGGGGTGTATTTTTTTGCAGATTTCCAAATACGAAGGAACACCTGCTGTGCGATGTCTTCGCTATCAGGTGAGTGGTTTGTCATCTTGGAAATCGTTCCGATGACAGCAAATTGATGTTTTTCGACGAGACGACGGAACGCTGATTCGTCATCTTTTGCGATGAGCGACATCAGTTGGATATCTTCTTCGTTCGATGGGCTATCCATGGTCCGAAGGATAAAACAATCGAGGCCGAAAATGGTCTCAAAAAACTTAGAGATCTTCGTGAGAAATTAGATCGTCGTAGCTTTGGCGTTTTCGGATGATTTTGAAGTTAGTATCGTCCACCAATACTTCAGCGGGGAGAGGGTGGGTGTTGTAGGTCGATGCCATTGTCATGCCGTAGGCTCCCGCGCTCATCAGGGCGACGATATCTCCGGAAGAGAATACGGGGATTTCTCGATTTTGACAAAAGAAGTCGCCGCTTTCGCAGATCGGTCCAACAACGTCTACCACTTCGGTCTCATGAGACGATTCTGTGACGGGAACAATTTGGTGATACCCCTCGTAGAGGGCGGGGCGAATTAGTTGATGCATTCCAGAATCAACAATTTTGAAGATTTTGGATGTGCCTCGTTTTTCGTAGAGGCATTTGGTGAGGAGGATTCCTGCATTACCTGCAATGAAACGGCCGGGTTCGATTAAGATCTTGAGATCTAGGTCCTTTAGGAGAGGAATCAAGGATTCGGCATAACGTTCTGGAGTGAGGGGCAGGTTTGTTTTTTCGGAATCAGTCCACCAACTTTCAGAACCAGAGGCAAGGGCGTCTTGATATTCGATTCCAATCCCGCCTCCTATGGAAAAGAACTCGATTCCATACTGCTCCTTTAATCTCGCAGCTAGCGGAGCGACTTTTTCGACAGCCTCGATAAATGGGGTTACCGAGGTGAGCTGAGAGCCAATATGCATTTGCAGTCCTCGAAGCTCTAGGTTTTCTAGTTGGGAGGCTTTCTGGTAAACTTCATCAATGCGATCAAAATCGATACCGAATTTGTTTTCTGATTTTCCGGTGGAGATATACTTGTGAGTTTTTGCATCGACGTTGGGGTTGACTCTAAATGCGATCGGGGCTTTCAGGTTTAGTTCTGAGGCAATCTGGTTGATGAAGACGGCCTCTTCTTCTGATTCTGCGTTTATTGAATAAATGCCGTTTTCTAGAGCGAAGGTGATCTCTTCCTTTGTTTTTCCAACTCCGGCAAAGGTGCATTTGCTAGGATCGCCTCCGGCTTTGATGACTCGGTAGAGTTCACCACCCGAGACAACATCGAAACCGCTGCCCAGCTCGATTAAAAGTTTGAGGATTGATTGGTTTGAGTTTGCTTTTACCGCGTAGGCAACTTCGTGGTTCAAATCGGCAAGTGCTGAATCTAGGGCCTTAAAGCGCTCTCTGAACGTTTGGGCTGAATAAACAAAGAGAGGCGTTCCGTTTTGGGAGACGATTTCAGACACAGGAACATTTTCGCAGTGAAGTGAGCCGTTGTTGTAGTGAAACGAATGCATGGATAGATGTGGGGATGGTCAACTTGTGTGGTTCTGTGTCAAGAATCGGAATTTTTGAGGCTCATCCTTCTTGTTCGGAAAAGACATGCTACCGTGAGCCCGTGAACGAAATTATTGAGCAACTGAAGAGTGGAGTTGATTTACGTGGGGAGCAAATCAGGGAATCAGCAAGTTTTCTATTGGAGGAGTCGAATGATTTGGATCTGAAGGTGGATTTTCTTCGAGCTTTGGCCATGAAGGGTGAAACTGCGGCAGAAATTGCTGAATTTGTTTCTTTGTTTTTAAAACGAGCAAAAAAACCGACGTTTCACGCTGGTAATTTTTTAGGCCCAACTATCGATGTTTGTGGAACTGGAGGCGATCAACTCGACCTTTTCAATGTTTCAACGACGAGCATGTTTGTGGTGGCTGCGGCAAGGGGAGTTGTTGTGAAACATGGGAATCGTGGGGTGACTTCGAAAAGTGGCGGGGCTGACGTGTTGGAAGCTTTGGGGATTTCCTTAGATTTACCTTCCAATCTTTTGAGTGACTGCCTTGAGAAAGCTGGTGTTGGTTTCTTTTTTGCTCCGGCTTTTCATCCAGCATTTAAGGCGGTTGTTCCAGTTAGGAAGCGGTTAGCGGAGGAGGGGCAGCGAACAATTTTCAATTTGATCGGTCCTTTGTTAAACCCTTTAGAGCCTGAATTTCAACTTGTTGGGGTGTTTGATGAGGGTCTGTGTCCTTTGTTTGCGGAGATTCTGCAACGATTGGGACGCAAGAGGGCTTGGGTTGTTCATGGGAAGACTCAAGATGGGAAGTGTGTTGATGAGCTTAGTTTAATGGGGGCGACGAAAATTTCGATTTGTGAAGAAGGTGGGGGAATTGTCGACAAGGAAATCAGGCTTGAAGAACTTGGCTTTGAGCCAGCGGAG
>JAHDGN010000214.1 GCA_020627645.1 Akkermansiaceae bacterium | reverse complement strand
AGGTTTCCAACTTTTGGCGCATTGTGTGATGTGCTCGCAGATGGAGTGTCAACGGGGCAACCCTTGGTTTCGGCCAAGGGTTGTTTTTCTGCTCGTTTTTGTGGGGTGAAATTTGTTTTTTAGGTGAGATGTCGAAGGAGGTGTTCATCCGGATGCGTGGGGTGGAAAAGAGCTTTGGTTCTCAGCGTGTGTTAAAGGGGGTGGATTTGGATATTTATCGTGGTGAGACCTTGGTGTTGCTGGGGGGGTCGGGGGGGGGGAAGTCAGTTTTGATGAAACATATGACTGGTTTGCTGCAGCCTGATCGAGGGATGGTGGAATTGGAGGGGGAGGATATTTCCGGTTTGGCAGAGAGGGAATTGGCAGGGGTGAGGCGTCGAATTAGCATGATGTTTCAAAGTGGAGCGTTGTTTGATTCGTTGAGTGTGGGAGAAAATATTGCATTTCCTTTATTGGAGGGTGGTTTGAAGGATGTGGCTGAGATTGAGCGCAGAGTGTCAGACGCGCTGAAAATCGTGCGATTGGCTGGTCAGGAGAACAAAATGCCGTCTGAGCTGTCGGGTGGAATGAGAAAGCGTGTGGCTTTGGCAAGGGCGGTCGTGGAGAGACCGTGTTGTGTGCTGTATGATGAGCCTCATGCTGGTCTTGATCCGATCACGGGAGATTCGATCGATCGTTTGATTACTGATCTGAAAGTGGATCATGGAATTACGAATGTGGTGATTACGCATGAGATTAGGAGTGTATTTAGGATTGCTGATCGGGTGGTCTTTATGAAGGAAGGCTTGGTGTATTGGGAGGGGACTCCTGTGGAGTTGAGGGATAGTGATGATCGTTTGTTAACTAATTTTGTGGAAGGTAGATCTGAAGAATCTGATTTGTAATATTCGCTCAAGGAGGGAAAGATAGGGGTATGGGATCGAAGTCGAAAAAGAACCAGACCTTGGTGGGAGTATTTTTGTTTGTTGGGTTGTTTTTTATTGGGGCGTTTATTTTGTTTTTTGGTGATTTAGGGAAATGGTTTGAGAAGACCTACGAAGTGAAGGTGAGTTTTCCTGAGGCAGCAGGGGTGATCAAGGGGAGTACTGTGAGATTGAGGGGTGCAAAGATTGGAGAGGTTTCAAAACGCCCATTGTTGGTAGATGGGTCGCGGATTGAGGTCACTCTGGCAATTAAGGAGGGAATTCTGATTGATCGTGGTTCGACTTTTCAGATTGGTTCTGCCAGTATTTTGGGGGATAAGGAAATTTTAATTTCTCCTCCTGCGACGTTTTCGGGAGGGTATTTAGGGGCGGGAGATGAGGTCGTTGGTTTGGCGGGTGGCGGATTGGATTATTTGCAGGAGGAGGCAGGGGTCATTGCGAAGGAGACTCGTGAGTTATTGCGAGAGGCCCAGGTTTCCTTAAAAGATTTGGAAAGGTCGATGGCTGAGGTGACTGGAGTTGTGAGGAAAATTGGGACGGCGATGGATCGGGTAAACGGGCAGGTCTTGTCGGAAGATAATTTGAAAAATCTAGGAGGGACGTTGGCAAATTTGGAGAAGGCTTCTGGTTCGATTGTAAGGATGAGTGAGGATTTGGAGCCGGCAATCGTTCAGGTTGGTCCGGTGATGAAGGATTTGAGGGGGACGATGTCGGATTTGCAGAAAGTGATTGTTGATGTTGGAGGTTTTACGGGGACCGCGAGTTCGGCGATGGCCAAGATTGAGCCAGCTCTGGAAGGGGTTCCCAAGGTTTTGGGGTCGCTTAATGAGACAGCGAATTCGATTCAGGAGACGGCTGGGAAGGTTTCTTCAGCGATTGAAAAAGTGCAGAGTGGGAAGGGAGCTCTGGGAGCTTTGGTATCTGACGGGGAATTGAAGACCGATGTGAAGGACTTCGTGCGGAATCTCAAGGAGAAGGGGATTCTTCGCTATAAGGATGAAAAGACGAAGGAGGAAGATCCGCGGAATAGATTCCGAGGCCGCCGGAGGTGATCCGGACGGCTCGGAAGTCGAAAGAGATGAACCGAATTAGTTTTCGGCTGTTTCCTTGATATCGTTCAAGGCTGCGATGAAATCGCCGAGAATTTCGGCCGGCACCATAATTGTATCCCTGTTTCCGCTGACGTCTTCGGTAATCTTAACCACCTTGCCGCGAGCATTCTCCTTGAGATCGAGAAAGAAAATTTTCCGATCAGCGAGAATTTTTTCCGTATGAAGAACTTCCTGATTCATTGACATCGCGGGGAGGGTTCACATGAAGAGGGGGCGAAGTCAACGTGAATTTTGTAGGTTCGGCTGTTATTCTAGGAATTGGGAGAACCCGCAAAAGAGTCTTGAGTTTTCATTTGGGAGGGAGGGGGTGGGGGAGTCGTGGTCGAGAAATGACGAGCAGGTTTGAAAGAATTGCGTTCGCGTTTTGACTCGACGAATTTGGAACTCGAAATCTGGGGAGTGTCCCTGGGTGATATAGATGAGGTATTTTTTCATTTTTTGGACATGCTTGTCCTCGATGAAATCTGGGATTTCTCTGGCAGTTTCTTCGTAAAGGGTGTGGATGTATTCCAGGAGCATTCTTCCCGAAACAGGTTGGGTAGGTTGCTTGTTGAGGGCAGATTTTAGCTGTTTAAAGATCCAGGGATTGCGGATGGCTCCTCTGCCGATCATCAGGCCGGCAGTTTTGGTTTGGTTGAGAAAATTGAGGCCAGTTTGAGTGTCGACAATATTGCCGTTGGCGATGACAGGAAATGGAAGGGTTTGAGCTGCAAGTTTGATGAGATCTGAGTGAACCGGGGTTTGATATCGTTCTTTGACTGTTCGTCCATGGATGGTGAGTAGATCGATGGAGTGATTTTTAAATATTTCTAGGATTTTGTGGAATTCGTCCGCTGATTCGAAGCCGACACGGGTTTTGACGGTGAAAGGGGTTTCGTCACAGGATTCGCGGAGGGTTGCGAGGAGCGTATTGAGTTGTGATGGGTTTCTAAGGAGTCCTCCTCCGGCATTTTTACGGTAAACGACTGGTGCGGGGCATCCGAGGTTGAGGTCGATGGCGGCAATGGGATGTTTTTTGAGTTCGATGGCGGTTCGAGCTAACTCTGTGGGGTCACAGCCGATCATTTGGGCGATGATGGGTTTGTTGGAGGGGTTTTCGGTGATGGAGCGTAGGATGTAGGGGTCGAGTCGGGAGTGGATGTGGACTCTAAAGTATTCAGTGACGAATATATCTGGTCCTCCGATGTTGGAAAGGGTTCGAATAAATGGGAGGTCCGTGATGTCCTGCATGGGAGCAAGAAACAGGCTTGGTCGACCTGAGGGGAGGACGGGGGTCAGGAGGGAGGTCATTTGGATTGGGTGGTTTGCTGAAGGGGGGAGAGCATAGCGTGTGGCTGGCGAAGTGTTTGAATTTCCTTCTTTTTGAATTGGTGTTGATCGATGTCGATCGGGAGGATTTTTCGATCAGGAAGGATGTGACTCCAGGAATCCATGGGCATGTCTGAAATCATGACGATGGCGTGGTCTGAGGGGATTGATTCCACTTCGATCATAATGTCGTGTGCTTCGGTGTGACGGGCGCGTTCTGCGGATGAGAAGAGAGTTAGAAGATTGCTCCAAGTAGAAGAGGTGAGGGTTTTGTGGGGATGCCAGTCCAGGAAGTCGGCAACAACGGTTGTGGGAATAGAGATGCCTCGAAGATGTCGAAGGGTTCCACAAAGGAGAGACAGTGCTCGTTCGAAAAGGTCGGTCCGGATCAAGGTGTTGTCGGTTCCAAAGCTATGAAAAATCACGACGATTTGGCGGGGTCGAAAGCCTGGGGGGTCATATTCTCTAACTCTGGGACTTCGGCCTCGGGCAAATGACCGTATGGTTGCTGGCCAGTGCCACTGTTTAGTGCGATCCCCGGGGCGGAAGGGACGGATTCCGCGGGGTTCCCCTGGAGCGTCTCCTGAGAGGAAACCTTCTCCGGTCCATGAGTCATCCAGTTGGCCTGTGTTGGAGAATTCGTTCGGAACGATGGGCATGGGGAAGACCATGATTTCGTGCTCAAAATGACAGGTTGATCTAAAATTGAAGAGGCCAAGGGGGAAGTTGGATTCGATGCTGCAGGGGTGTTGCTCAATTGTTCCTCGTTCTAGGATGGGACCTCTTACTTTGGTTGTTGATGATGAGTTTGCTGCGGTCCATGGGGAATGTGCTTCCAGGAATGTGCTTTCACCGAGCCGTAAACTGGATTGGATATCGAAAGCGTCGAAGAGCCTCCTTTGGTTAAGAAGAGTGATGCGGAGGTCAAAAGGGTTTCCGGCAAAAGTGCGTTTGGGGCCGATTACTTCAAATTTTAGGTTCCGAAGGTTGGCGCGACCGAGAATTACGGCTGTGACGATGAGAAGCATACCGAGGCTGCCGAGGGTTATTAAAATTCCATCGATTTTGATAAATCCAGCACCGATGAGAATGATTGAGAGACCGAGTAAGATGCCTCCTCGGGCGGTGAACTTCATTTGATGAGTTTGTGTCTAGTTGGGTATTTCGTCCAGTTCTGTTGTGTTCGGTGCTTGCCAAGGAAACCTGAGTGTCCAAGACTGCGCCTCGCACAAGGCCTCTGTGGCGGAATTGGTAGACGCTGTGGATTTAAAATCCATTGTCCCTAGGACGTGCGGGTTCGAGTCCCGCCGGAGGTACTTAATAAAATCAAGGGTTTCAGGCCGCGCAGTGAGCGCGGCCTTCCTGTTTTTGGGATGAATGACCACCAATGGTGACCACCTCCCAGTTGACTGGTGCCAATTTCCGAGCTGAAAATACTCGCATGAACACTTGGCAAAAAATTGATGCGGAAAACCTCGTTAGGCATAAGTCGGGATCTTACTACCTCTCGGCAAAAGTTCACGGAAAGAAGATGCGAAAAAGCCTTCAAACGAAATCGCTGAGAATTGCAAAAATCAAGCGGGACGAAATGCTCAAAGTATTGAGGGCTGGCGAGATCCATGCAGGGGAGAAAATTGAGAGCCTTCGTGATGTTTTGCAGAGCCTTGATTTTAGCTTCAAAAATAACCCGAGTCT
Organism: Akkermansiaceae bacterium; assembly: GCA_020627645.1. GTDB lineage: Bacteria > Verrucomicrobiota > Verrucomicrobiia > Verrucomicrobiales > Akkermansiaceae > SW10. The sequence goes on along the minus strand of JAHDGN010000214.1, from coordinate 1,019 downwards.
GAAGCCGAGGACGGTCCAGTATTACGAAACGATCCTCGATATTTTAGAGCGAACACTGCCTGTCGAAAAGTCGCCAAAGGTTCTCACGCCGGGCTTTCTCAAAAAATGGTGGATGGGCATTTGTGAGAACTACCATTCCACCCGAGCAAACAACACGCTCTCGATGATGAAAAAGATCTGCAAGTTCCTCATGAAAAAGGGATCGCTGATTACTGACCCTTCCGAGGATTTGAAACGGGTGAAGGTTCAGCTCAAAGATCTGACGGTGCCAACTCGGGAAGAGTTTGGCCAGTTGGTCGAGGAGGTAAGACGGCAAAATCGTCGATTCAGTGAAGAGGCAGCAAATCAGATTGAATTTATGGCCTACTCTGGGTTGCGGCATGGAGAACTAATGAGCCTTCGTTGGGATGAAATTGACTCAGATTCGATTTTGGTGACCGGGGGAGAAGGAGGAACTAAGAATTCGGAAAAAAGGTATGTCCCGATCGTGGAGCCGCTGAAGGTATTGATCTCGAAAATAAAATCGAATGACGATAGTGGGTTGGTGTTTTCAACGCGAAGCGTCCGCAAAGCTTTGGCTAATGCTTGTGAAAGATTGGGACTGCCGCACATGAGAATCCATGACCTTCGCCATCTTTTTGCGACAACTTGTATCGAGAGCGGGGTAGACATCCCAACCGTTTCAAAATGGTTGGGCCACAAAGATGGAGGTGCCCTCGCGATGAGAGTCTACGGGCACCTCCGTGATGAGCACAGCCGTCAGCAGGCTGCAAAGGTCAAGTTTTAGACGGCGGCAGCTTCCTTCTGCGTAATCTCTGCAAACACGTTTTCACCACAAGCCCACCGTCGGGCCAGGATGAGCAATTCATCAGCAAGGAGGAGGGTGACTTCTTGATCAGAAGGGTCATCGCTTTTCTTCACTGCCATATCGACAACGTGAGAAAGGAATTGCCCTCGGAGTGATATTCCACGCACCGAGAGTTCGAGGAGGAAATCATCGATGCAATCTTGATCGTCGG
>JAHDGN010000213.1 GCA_020627645.1 Akkermansiaceae bacterium | reverse complement strand
CCATCAAAACATGAACCCCCCCCCTCATCAATTGCCCCCCAACCTCCAAATGCCTATTCGTCGGAACCGCCACACTCGCCAAATCACAACGACGCGTAAAATCTTCGATCGAATCAGCGACTTCGGCCCCAAATTCCTCAGCAACTTCAAAAGCCCGCTCCCGATCCGCATCAAAAACCACCTCCAAGCTCGTTTCCCCGATCAACGAATAGCATCTTGCATGATTTCTCCCCATCGATCCGCACCCAACGACTCCTGCTCGCAAACTCATTAAAAAAGAGATCTCAAATCAAATCCACTTTGCCAACCAACTTTCCCCTTGAAAAAAAGCCGAAAAATTAAAGAGTCCTGCCGACAGATATTTGTTCATTGCAACTTATATAGTGAACAACAACAACCACCTAAATCTCCCATGATTGAAGTTACCGACCTTACCAAAACATTCGGCCCAAAGGTGGCCGTCGATAATCTCTCTTTCTCAGTCAAGAAAGGGGAGGTCCTAGGCTTTCTCGGTCCTAACGGAGCCGGCAAATCTACCACGATGCGCATGGTCACTGGATTCCTTCCAGTCACTTCAGGGAAAATCAAAATTTGCGACATCCCCATGAACTGGAGACCCAATGCCGCAAAAAAGAAAATTGGATACCTGCCCGAATCAGCTCCCCTATACAACGATATGACCGTCCAGGGATTCCTCAAGTTTTGCGCCTCACTTCGCGGACTGGGCGGCCCCAAGAGACGTCACGCTGTCGACGAAGCCATTGAAACTTGCTTCCTCGAAAATGTCGCGCGGCAGTCAATCGGAACCCTCTCAAAAGGCTATCGCCACCGGACATGCCTCGCACAGGCCCTCCTCCATGATCCAGAGGTCCTTGTCCTCGACGAACCCACCGATGGACTCGATCCTAATCAAAAGCTCGAAGTCCGAAAGCTCATCAAAAACCTCGGAAAAGACAAAGCCATCCTTTTCTCCACTCATATCCTCGAAGAAGTCACCGCCTCTTGTTCACGCGCAGTCATTGTCGACCAAGGGAAAATCGTAGCCGATGGGACGCCAGCCGAATTGGAAGCCCAAGGAGGCGGATCCCTTTATGACCTCTTCCACAAAGTCACCACCTTTGAGACACCAGCCGACAAATCTGAAGAACCAGCAGCCTAACCTCTGAGCCAACTCAAATCATCTATTCCAAATGAAAACCTGGACCATCTTCAAACGCGAGCTCTCCAGCTACTTCACTCAACCAACCGCCTACGCCGTCATCATCATCTTCGGACTTTTGTCGACTGTCTTGGCATTTGCCTTCGGCCATTTTTGGCAACGAGACGACGCAAGCCTGGGAGCTTTTTGGCAATTCCTTCCTCTTCTCCTGATGATCCTTGTTCCAGCAGTTTCTATGAAGCAGTGGTCTGATGAAAATAGCTCCAATACAATTGAACTTCTTGGAACCATGCCCCTTAAAATGAACAGCGCTGTCATGGGGAAATTCCTTGCAGCAGCACTCGTTTGGCTGGTCACCCTTTCTCTAACATTCCCGATGGTCTGGGCTGTCAATCATCTTGGTGAACCCGACAACTGGATCATCGCTTCAGGCTATATTGGAACCTTTCTAGTTTGTTTGACCTTTATAGCGATTACGACCTTTGTCTCCGCCTTTACTAGGGATGAAGTCGTTGCCCTAATTGTATCGGTAGCTGTTTGCTGCCTCCTCTCCCTGGTTGGATTCCCCGAATTCATTAATCTAGCTCGCCAAGCAGACGCAACTGAGGCCGCAGACATCATGACAAAGATTGGTATCTATGATCACTTTTTTCAGGCTACAACCGGCAAAATCAATGTAACAAGCCTCCTCTATTTTTGTGGTCTAATTACCGTATGTTTGGTCGGAACAAATTTAGTCCTTAAATCGAAACGTTCCTAAGCAACCGGCATCAACCTTTTTAAATCCGTCACCTTATGAATTTCCTAAAACCCACTCTTTTCGGCTTAAGCATTGCTGCCGCAGTTTCTTTTACCCTGGCTTGGTTCAACCCAGCTCTCGAACCATATAAATGGTTTTTCCTACTTGCTGGTTTAGCTGCATTCTCACTTGCTCCCAATAACCGTCTGGTTCGAGCTGCGTTCGGAGTCATCGCGCTCGCCTTTCTTGTTTTTGTGGGAACACAACTGCTTTCAAAAACATCTATTGGCCGAAAGCATTTCGATCTCACCAAAGATAAGCGATATACTCTCACCGTCGGAACTAGAGCGATTCTTTCAGAACTTAAAGATCCAGTCACAATCAATTACTATGTGACTCGAAATGTCAACGGAACTCCACCTCACTTTGAGCGTCACATTCCTCGTGTTGACAATTTTTTAAAGGAGATTGCCGCTCTTAGCAAAGATGATTTAATCACCCTAAGATTCATCGACCCGCGCCCAGATACCGATGAAGAAGATGCGGCCCGCCTTGACCAAGTCCGACAAGTTCAAGTGACTCAAAACGACAAAATGATCTTTGGCGCATCTATCTCTTCCTTGGATAAAAAAACCGTAATTCCTTTCTTTGATCCTGAGAATGAAACACAACTCGAATTTCAAGTGTTGTCGGCGATTGCGGAAGTAACCAAAAGAGAAACACCTGTCGTAGGTCTTATGAGCAGTCTCAACATGTCGTTCGGAGGGCAAGCAATGAACAATGGACCTTGGCTATTTTATGAGGTCCTCCGTCGCCAGTATGATTTAGTCGACCTTACTTTGGCAAACCCTCTTAGCAATCTTGAATCAACATACTCTTTCAGAGAATGGGGCGATGCCCCAGCCTATCTCGATCCAGAAAAGATCCCAATCATTCTAGTTGTTCACCCAGCCGGAATCACCCCACAGGCTGAATTTGCTATCGATCAATACCTTCTTCGGGGAGGGACGGTAGTAGCCTTTGTGGACGGTTTTTCCGTTGCTGCTTATCAGAGCCAGGGCCAAAGGCAGCAAATACCGGGAATGCCTCCTCAAGGAGGTATACCTACCGACTCTAGCCTCCCCAAAATATTTGAAAAACACAAAGTCAATCTTACTCCAGCTAAAGCGATCATTGACCGAAAATTCGTTGATAAGCGTGATCGGATCCCAGGACTCTTGCGGATTGAAAAAGAAGGAATGGCTGCTCCCGAAGATATAGCCTTATCGTCGATAAAAGATATTGCCCTCTTCTTTCCTGGTGGTTTTACACGGAACGAGGGCGATAGCATTTTAATGGGGCCTGGGCTAGAAACCACAACTCTAGTTGAATCATCCTACAATTATGCTCCAGTGAATGTTTTGGACCTCGTCGGGGACCGCACAGGAAACGCAATGCGTTTCATATTGAGCCAAAAAAATCAGAATGATCAAAAAGTGGCTTTTGTGACACATATGGCAGGAAACTTCGAAACTGCTTTCCCTGACGGTGCCCCATCCAACAGTCCTCCAAAACCTGACAACTCAGATGATGAAAACAATCAGTCTGAAGACACATCTCTTAAGTCAGCGACTGAGCGAGGTAATCTTTACCTGTTTGCTGATGCTGATATATTTCTCGATAACATTTCTTTTGAATACAATCGGTTTTTCGGGGTCATTCAACCAAGGTATGGCAACGGCCCATTCCTGCTAAATATTATAGATCAGGCAGTTGGCTCAAAACACCTTATTGGAGCTCGCGCTCGAACTCCTCACGTGAAGGCTTTCACAACTCTTAAAGACTTGGAGGCCGACACAGAAAAAGCATCCACCGACAAAATTGAGGAGCTAAAGGCAAAACGTTCTGAGGCGGAAAAGAAAATCAAGGAACTCGCATCAAAAGCAACAAAGGAAAATCTTGCCCAACTATCATCTGAAGCTCGAGAAGAACAACTAAAGTTTGAAAGAGAATTCGTTGCTGCGAATAAGGCAATTCGTGAAGAACAGAAATCCCACCAAAGCAAAATTGACTCTTTGAAGGCTGGAATCTTCACCAAGACAGTATTTTACGTCCCTGTCGCAGTTATCCTCATAGGCCTCCTAGTGTTTATTTCCCGAAAAGTTCAAACCTCCGCACGTTAGACTCTAATAGATTTCAAACTTCATCCTCCAATTCCAAAACCATGTCACGTCTTCAACTTTTCATCCTCTGGCTTCTCGCTATCGGCGCTGGCTTTTATTTTTTCAACTCACAGAAAAAAAACCAAGAAGCTGGCGAACAAACAAAGCTGCAAACTGGCGACCTTCTTCTGCCAGCTGGTGTCGTAGAGAGCATTGACTCCCTTGTAATCACTAAAGGTGCAGACAACACCACCCTCAAGAAGGGAAATGAATCCTGGGGGGTGACCGAGAAAGGCAATTTTGAAGCTAACATTTCGAACGTCTCCAATATTCTTGTTGCTCTTCGTGAAGCAAAGGTCGCTCAAGGAATCCCAGTTGCATCCGAGTATTTCAATCGCTTCAATCTAGATCCAAACGATGAAGATGCTGATAACCGTCCTCAAATCGTGACACTCTCTGAGGGTGACAAGAAGACCATTCTCTATGTTGGGAAAAACCGCTCATCAACAGGCGGCCAAGGAGGATCCTCTGGACGCTTTGTCCGGCTTGATTCAGATCCTTCGGGTGTCTACGTCGTCTCCGAGTCTTTCTTCTCCCTCAACTCAGATCCATCAAGCTGGCTCGACAAGACACTCAAACCGCTTGAAGCCGGTACCATCAAGATCGAAGCCACAGCTCCCACAGACAAGGATTTTAAACCATGGTCAGTTTCCAGAGAAACAGTCAGAGATGACTTCCTTGTTTCGGACCTGACCGAAACCGAGGAAACGAATACGTCACTCACCACCCAGTTGAAAAATTTCCTCGAACGAACCACCTTTAGCGACATCGTCACCGAATAGGTCTTCAAGTCTTCCTCTATTTCGGAAAAAGCACGTCTTCTAAAAATGACCGACGCCACCGGTGCTGTATTCCAAGTCACACTTACACCGGAGAAAGCAGAAACTGCCGAAGCTGAGCCCTCAAACTATTTTATGCAGCTTGAGGTTCTGGAGAAACCAAAAGCTCCCCAAAAACCAGCCGAAGACGCAAGCATCGACGATAAGTCTAATTACGAAATTGCTCTCTCTCGATTCGAAACCTCCAAACCAAATCTTGCAAACACCCAAAAGAAGCTTGTGGGACGTTACTTTAAATTCTCAAAAGCTTCACTTTCATCCGTATTGAAAAATCGCGACGAACTGATTACTAAAAAGGAAAAGCCTGTCACCACCACCTCACCTGTGATTCGAGTCCCGAGTGAGGGCTCCGGCAATGGAAGCTCCACACCAGCACCACCTGCAGCCCCTTCCAGTGGGGATCCAGCTTCAAGCCTCTTAAGGCCTCCATCAGAACCAACCAGTGAATGAGCCCCCCTTTTCTCCTCAAAGGAGTAGATCTAAGCGGCTAATTATAAACCTTGAGGGTTGAAAATTGCTGTTTTTCCAGCCATCACGATTAATCACTGCGCAAATAAAAGGTCCCATCCCTCTCGGGTCCAAGAAGAGTTGGCCGACAATCTACGGTGAATCCTCCCCCTTTCTGTATCAGGCACCAAAAAACTGTGCCTCTGAAAACAGGGCCCATTACCAATTTTACCGCAACAAAACAGACGACAAGCACTTCGCTTTATTTGTCCATCTGAATCACCGTTTCGCCGTCTTCCTGAACACGAAGCGGATCCCTTGCCCTTGCTTGTAAATACTCTGGGTTCTTCCGGAGAGCCCGGACCTCTGACCCCAGGCGCAAACTTTTCTCATACAGAATCCTCTCCTCCTTTTCTGCCGTCGATAACTCGTCCTCAACCTCTTTGAGTAACCTGTATTGTGGCAAGGCTGGCACGACCAGCAAGACGCAAAGAGCAATCACGAAACACCAAAAAACCACCGTTGTTGGCTTGCCGAACAAACCACGCCGAAGATCCTTAGCTTTAGCACCTTCAGTTCGCGCGTATCTAGCATGCCACCTCTCAGACATCTGAGTAGTTTACTAGAAACTAAAAATTTTAGAAGTCTTAAATATTAGGGGCACCTCTAAAAACCAGCCAATCTTCTGCAGGTCTAGTTTTCTGAAAATTTGT
>JAHDGN010000212.1 GCA_020627645.1 Akkermansiaceae bacterium | reverse complement strand
CATGCATCTCATCGTTCCCCTCATCACCAAACATAATATTCCCCCACCGAACCGGAAGACAAATCCCCGTCGTCGACTCCAACTCAACCTTAATCACAACACCTCCTAAATGACCTCGGATGATTCACCTCCAAACTGCAAATCAACCTGATCATGGCCATTCAACGTATCCTCACCCTTTCCCCCCAACTGCACATCGACCCCTTCTGCGCCTTCAAGAAGATCGTTTTCATCACCACCAATCATCAAATCACCAAAAAGATATTCCACTTCGCACGAATCAATCTCCACCGTCACCTCATACCCACTCGTGGCATAAAGCTCATCTTTACCCGAATCCAAAATCGACACCAAACCATCTCCCAACATCACATTCGACCACCGCTCGTTATCCTCCGCATCACTCAGCAAAATATCATTCCCCTTCCAACCCACCATCACATCAATTTCTCCATCTCCAAACAAACGATCGTCTCCAACACCCCCGAACAACAAATCCATCCCCATCCCACCATCCAATGTATCCCCCCCAGGCTCACCAAAGATAAAATCAATCCCATCCTCTCCCTCCAAGCAGTCATTCCCAGCAACAAGATTTGGAAATAGGCCCTGCAAAGCCATCGCATCTCCAAACATCAAATCGATATCATCTCCCCCGTGTAAAAAATCATCATTTCCCATTCCCAACATCACATCCACACCACCTGCTCCCCTCAAAACATCATTCCCAGCTAACCCTAAAATCAAATCGACATCTCCATTCCCTCCCGAAAGAAGATCATTCGCCACCGTCCCAATAACCACATCGATCCCACCCATCCCAAATGCCATCCCATTCATTTGATCGACCACAGGATGACCATCAGAACAATCGAGAGGAATCGGGCTTGTCACCTCATCATCTGGAAGTGACCAACCATTGATCAAATCTTCAATATCAGCAAGAATCTCAAAAACGTCTTCTCCAATGTCATCAATTGTATCCCTACTCTGAACCACCGGAGTTCCCACTCGCCCAAAATTATTCTCCGCCGAAACGTCATGACTCAATCGCCCAATTCCTGCAAACATCTCCTCAAGCCTCTGAGTCATTGCAGCCTGAATTGCAGTATTCACCTGAGTTTCCGCAACCCTCTCAACCGGATCCAAAATCCGCACAACCGCCCCGTCAACATCATCTCCAATATCTGTTGCAATCGCCTCAAGACTTCCCAAACCCGATCGAATTTCCCCAATTCTATCATTCAGTGATGTAAAAAATTCTCTCTCCAACTCATGCACCCTCTGGTCTCTCACTTCTTCAAACTTCTTCTCATCTTTCACTAAAGCATCATCAAGATGATCCAGTCGGCGCTCCAATTGAGCCATCTGATTCTCCACTCGTTCAGGGGTTAACCCCGTTCCTTCCCCTGGAAAACTGGCATCGTAATCGTCCTGAGGTCCGGCATCACTCACCGCAAACTCACGATCATCCCAAATTTTTTCCAATCGTTCCAGACTCGCCTCCCACTCACTCTCGATGGATTCTAACTTCGAAGAATACTGAGTCATCTCATCATCCTTCAAGAGAAGATCCATTCGTGCTTCATGCCCCCGCAAGAAGATCTCCAACTGCCTCACCTGAGCATTCATCCCAGACAGAGTCGTATCAATTGTTGCCTGATGATTCTCTTCCCAATTGGCTTTAAATTCCAACTGCTTCAAATACCCATAATTAGCAATATCCGTGGTTCGAGGGCCAACTCGACCCTCCATAATATCAGACTCTGTCCTTTGTGCGATCTCCTCATACCGCTGAGACAATTCTTCAATCAAAACCCGGATCTCCTCAAGAATCGCTAAAATTGCCGAAATGTCAGAAAACTGGTCGTCATTCAACGAAATCGAAAGCGCAGCAATATCATTTCCACTGTGCAAGTAGACCTCCGCTACACCAGCAGCCGCAAACCGCGCCCCAACCGAATCCACCACAAAAAAGGCATCCGTTCCACGCCCTAAGTATACTTGCAACCTTTCAACTTCATCAGCCGCAACGGTTTGAACCACCGACGTTCCGGAGTACACCACAAGCTCATTGTCACCCTCATCATACAAAGCCCAAACAAGATCGTTCGCAATCGTTCCCGTCACACACAACAACCCATCACTTGCCAACTGTGAGTCATCAACCTCGACAACCGAGGTCACCGTGTGGGTGAACACCTTCACATCATCAACCATCGCAATCTTTGGAGGACTTGAAGACTCAGGATAATCCGCCGTAAAACCAATCTCCAAAAGACCACTCACAACACCGTCCGCTAAATCCAACCCCTGGTAATCACGCAAATGGATCGTTTCCCATGTCGTTGCTAGATGATCTGGACGAAAAGCCGCCACTGTCTCCTCCTGAATGATATTCCCATCGCTGTCTAACCCCAACAAGCGCACTCGCCCCTTCGCATAAGTATTTGCCGGAAGATTCACTTGAAAAGATGCCAAAAGAGTAACCCTCCCCTCCGAAGCTGCGGCCTGAGCATCTAAATCTAAATCAAATCGCTGAGAAAGCGTTGAAAATTTTGGCTCTTCATTCTCATCATCCGGATCATCTTTAGGCCCAGGATCAGTAAAATGCACAAACCCAGAACCTTCCGGAGGAGCCACCCCATCAAGAATTGTCGCTCCCTGAACACCAATTCCATACCACTGGCCAACCACCATCGAAGAAATGGGGTCAGGTGCCACCGCGGGCAACCCAACACTCTCCAAGGCCCCATTCACAAAACTAGATACTTCCGCTTCCGGAGCAGCCACAAGGTTCCCAGACGCTCCCATCAATATTGCTCCCACCAAAATTCCTAATTTTTTCATCGTGCCTTCGCTATTTGCAGAAACTCCACCTATAATCAGCACGAACTCAGGTCAACCCCCCACTCTAACATTTTTGAAATCATTCGAGCAAAAACCTAACCAACGAAAATCCATACTATTTCCTTCTCCTAATTTTTAATTTCTGTGAGCTTATGATCTCGTTATTGGATTTAAATCTAAGACAAATAAGGTAAAACAATACCCAAAAAGAAACACGCAAAGCTATGTCCCACCTGAATGTCCTCGGCACTACTCTTCAAACTTGTTCGACCGATCCACTCACTGGATATTTCCGCGATGGCTGCTGCCGCACCGCTTCAGACGACACAGGACTCCATTGCATTTGCGCTGTCATGACCGAAGAATTTTTAGATTTCAGCAAAGCCCGAGGCAACGACCTCACGACCCCCGTACCCGAATACCACTTTCCCGGACTAAAACCCGGAGATCACTGGTGCCTCTGCACTCTCCGGTGGAAAGAAGCCTTCGACCACAACTGCGCCCCAAAAGTCAACCTGGAAGCCACCTCCGTTGTTGCACTCGAATTCGTTGATCTTGAAGACCTAAAGACTCACGCCCATGCCGAGTGAAAACGGCGATCAACTCGCCAAAAATAGGAGCGAATCTGACATCCTCCTCAACGATCTTCGCGTCTCCCTCATCTCACTCGCTAATACCCCCAAAACTGGACGAAGCCCATAACTCTCAGCCTGAGGGAAGCGCCTTGCTTCTCGATAAGAATCCCGAGCTACCCCTTCATAGAATCGAACTCCAGGCGCCCCCCTCCGCACAGATCGCCGCTCAACAAACTCCGGAAAGATCCCCACCATCATCAAAAACTGATTTCCACCTTCAACTAACGCCCGAAATCTTTCTTCACCTCTCAACCCATCTAACAAACTCAAAAAATCCACCCCATAGGAAACCCCCCACGGAAAACCACTGCGCTTTCGCTTCAGTGAACTAGCTAACACGAATCCCAAATAGTCAGCCAAATCATAGTCATCCAGCCCACTCCTCAGCAAACTATGCCTCACCAAAACGTAAAAATAAAACCACACACTCACCTCCAACAATGAATTCGACTCGATGAGATCTTCAAAAACCTGCCGACTATCCAGAACAATCAGAAGCTCGTCACGATCATCCACCAGCTCCATCAAAAAACCTCCAGCTTCACCCCCAGCCAACAAATTTCTGAGATATTCAAAGTCCCTCACCTCAAATCGCTCGCTCGCTCGACAGTGATCCAACAAAAAACTCATTCTTAACTCTACTACATTTCTCATTTCATTTCCACTCATCTCAAAAGGAAAAACAAATTCCCTACTCAGGCTTATCGACCCAAACTTCTCATGCGACTAATGAAAGAAGAATATCATCAAACCGAAATCATCACTCCCTTCCCCACTACAAACCATCCCAAAACCTTCTACATCGTCACCGCCTTCAACCCTGGTGGCGCCCAACTCTCTCCAGATGAAAATCAAGACGCAAACCAACAACTCCTCCTACAAATTCAATCCCTCAATCTCCCTAGCTTTCCCACCATCGGACAATGCCCAGATCAAGCCGAACCTGGATTTGCGATCGAATCAACCCGACAACAAGCCATCCAACTTGGCAAACAATTCGGACAAGATGCCATCTACGGAGTCTCTGAAAACGAAGTCTATCTCGTCGATTGCCAAAACAATCAACCCGACGAACATGTTGCATCGTGGGCAAATCTACATCGACAATCACCCAATAATTAAGTCACAACGGATTCAGATGATCGCTGACCAATTGATACAGGCTGCAGAAACGTTAAAAAGCCAACTCACCCCTCTCTCTTTTCCCGAGCCTGTCGCATATACCTATAATCCGCTCGACTACGCCTGGGAACGACACTGTGACTACCTAAAAACTTATGCGAATAGCCCCAAAAAAGTTCTCTTTCTTGGCATGAACCCAGGACCATACGGCATGGCCCAAACCGGTATTCCGTTCGGTGAAATTCCTCATGTTCGCGATTGGCTCAAAATCTCTGGCCCTGTCAATAAACCAAACCCAGAACACCCCAAACGCCCTATCACCGGTTTTGATTGTGAACGCTCAGAAGTCTCAGGCCGCCGCCTTTGGGGACTCTTTTCTGACCTTTTCGACACCGCCGAAAATTTTTTCCAAAATCACTTCGTCGCGAATTTCTGCCCCCTTGTCTGGATGAAAGACACAGGCGCCAATATCACCCCCGATAAACTCCCTCGCGACGTGATGGAACCCGTCGACAAGGCCTGCCTGGCCCACCTCTCCAGCCTGATCGAAACTCTACAACCAGAAATCCTCGTTGGAGTTGGCGCCTTTGCAGAAAAACAACTTGCTGCCGTGAAATCAGATCACCATCACCTCGGAAAAATCCTCCATCCCTCACCGGCCTCACCAGCTGCTAATCGAGATTTCTCAGGAACAGCCGCCAAACAACTACGAGAACTCAAAATCCTATCCTGAAACATCATTCCTCATTTTTTCTAAGAGTCGACCTCGCCTTGTGTCATGATAGAAATACTATGAATGACTTAAAAATGATCATCAAAACATCCATCCTAACTTCTCTAATCTTTGCCATCTTTGGACTACCTCTCAGTGCCGAAACCAAACTATCAGCCACCGAGATCTCCATGCTAAAGAAGATGGGAGAACTTCCCCCCTCGAAAGACTTACCCAAATTCGGACCAGAACTCGCTTTCATCACTCCTAAAAAAGACGAAACCAACAACTTCCTAGTTGGGGGGAAAAATACGACCGCAGCCATCCTCAAACTCAAATCCATCAACGGCCAATCGATTGAGGCTCTCGAAAAAAGAATGCGCCCCGGAGCCGATTCAACAGCAGGGTTCCTTGGCAAAAAAGAATCTCTTCTCAAGGTCCTTTCAGACGACAACAAATACGTCACCGAACAACTCGGCATCACCCACCAAATGCTTGCTCGCCCGCTCCTCATTCTAGGAAAACATGCCTACGCCGCATACAAAGACCCTAAACCAATCGCTCTCGGCAACCAAACGTTCCTCGTGAAATCAAAACAGTGGAAAGGCTATCAACATTCTCCCTTTGACGACGGCACAAAAACCTTCGCTGATATCACAATCACTAACAAAGAAACTGGAAAATCTTTGCCCTATTCTTACCTCGTACCTTTGATGATTGAAAGGTATGGCTTCTACGAAGGTCATGGGACCTCCTACCGGGTCGATCCAAAAAAAATCGTCGAGGTTCTCTTACCCC
>JAHDGN010000593.1 GCA_020627645.1 Akkermansiaceae bacterium | reverse complement strand
TGTTCAAAATAGTACAAGTCTAAAATTCAAAAAACTTCATTTAAAATCACACCCTATTGCTCTTGGGGTTTGTTTTGCCTGGGTGGAGCGCAGCTTTTGCCCTGAAGGTAGCTTTTGAGGAGTGAGCGTAGGGCGATGACTGTCTGGGGGTGTTTCTGGTAGAGGTTGGTGGATTGGCGGGGATCGTTTTTGAGGTTGTAGAGGAGTCCGGGGGTGTTTTTTGGTGGGGCAGTGAGGTTGAAATGTTTGAGGTAGTGGGTGGATTCTTTTCGGTTGGTGCCGTTGGAGGTGTCGATGAGGACCCAGTCGCCTTTTCGGATGGCGTAGCGGTCTCGATGTGTGTTGTGGACGGTGGCGGTTCGAATGGGAGAGGGATGAGGTTGTCCGGTGAGGTGGGGCAGGAGATTGTAGCTGTCGATGGCTTGTTGGTTGGTGAGGGGGTATTGGGTGATGGCGGCGAAGGTTGCGGCGAAATCGACTTGAGTGACGGTTTCGTGGGATTTGGTATTGGGTTTGATTTTGTCTGGCCAGGAAATGATGAGGGGGACGCGGTGGCCGCCTTCGTAGAGATCTTGTTTGATGCCACGGTAGGGGCCGGAGCTCCAGTGGTCGAATTTTTCGAGTCGATCGTAAGCGAGGATTTCGGGGCCATTATCGGCGGTGAAGATCACGAGGGTGTTTTGAGTGAGGTTCTTATTTTTGAGGGCGTTGAGGACTTGTCCAACCATGTGATCGGTTTCGATGACGAAGTCGCCGTAGTATCCGGCTTTTGATTTTCCGTGGAATTCTTTGTTGGGGACGATGGGGTAGTGGGGTGAATTGAAGGAGAGATAGGTGAAGAAGGGTTTGTCGGGGGATTGTTGGTTGATCCATTCGACCGCTTTTTTGGTGATGGTGGGCAGGATGTCGTAGGGGTTCCATGAGGGGGCCATGGGGCCTCGGCGGAAGAAACCTCCGCCAGCGAGGGGGTGAGATTTGATGACGGGTTGGGATGGGATGGTGAGGAA
>JAHDGN010000211.1 GCA_020627645.1 Akkermansiaceae bacterium | reverse complement strand
ACAGAGCCAAAGAAGCCGTGAAACGAAAAGATACCCGCCGAAATCCGGGGATCGCCAACGCCCTCGTGAGCTCTATTAACGACGAAGACGTCTACACAACCCCCGAAACCGATCTCGAAATCACCACTGCAGCCCTTGAGAGTCTCACCCTCGAAGCCTGCCACCAAGCTCTGAAAACCTTCTGGGATACTGAAGACCTCTCACTCATCCTCACAACCAAAAAAGCCCCAGAAAACTCCTCTGCAACACTCAAAAAACTCTTTCTCGAAAGCCAAAAAACCGAAGTCACCGCTCCTGTCGAAGAAAAGGTCTCCGCTTTTGCATACACCGATTTCGGCCCAGCTGGAACCATCACCTCAACAAAAAAAATCGACGACCTTGGCATCACGCAACTGACTCTCTCTAACAACATCAAGGTCAACCTCAAGCCCACCGACTTCTCCAAAAACTCCATATCCCTCATTGCTCAAATCGGCCAAGGCCAACTTACTCAGCCAGATAACACTCCGGGATTAAACTCCTTTGCAAGTACCATCTACCAACTAGGTGGACTTGGGAAACACTCCAATGACGACCTTCAACGTATCCTTGCTGGAAAAAATGTCGGGACCGGTCTTTCCATCGGCTCCGCTGCATTCGAACTCTCCGGCCGCACAACCCCTGACGACCTTCTCCTTCAACTCCAGCTCATGTGCGCATCCATCACCGATCCAGGATTCCGCCCCGAAGCCGAACGCCAGTTCCGCAAGTTCATCCCCACCATCTACCAACAACTCCAATTCACCATGCAAGGCCCATCCGCAAAAATGATGGCTCACACCCATGGCAACGACTTCCGATTCGTCACTCCCGAAAAAGAAAAACTCTCCTCCTACACCACCGAACAAGCCAAATCCTGGCTCATCCCTCATCTACAAAACGCACCACTAGAACTCTCCATCGTCGGAGACTTTTCACCTGGAAAAATCACCCCACTCCTCCTCAAAACCTTCGGTGCCCTACCTAACAGGAACACAAATCTCCCCAATTTTGAAGCTCGCCGAAAAATCAAGTTCCCCTCAACTCCAGGTAACGAAACCTACACCTTCGAAAGCAAAATCCCCACCGCGACCGCAATCGCCCTATGGCAAATCCCCTCCATGCGCAAAGATATCAAAACTTCGCGCCGCTTTAGTGTTCTCGCTTCCATCTTCAGTAATCGACTCCGCGAGGAAATTCGCGAAAAACTCGGAGCCTCATACAGTCCAAACGCTGGTTCAGCTCCCAGTGCCGAACTCGACTACGGACACCTCCAAGCAGTTTCGACCGTCAAAAAAGGAGAAACTGAAAAACTAGGCACTCTCATGATCCAACTTGCAAACCAAATTGCCACCGACGGCATCACCAAAGACGAACTAGACCGCACGTTGAACCCCATCAAATCCAATCTCAAAGAATCCCTCCGAGACAACGGCTACTGGCTGAACACCGTCCTTAACGGCTCTCAAAAACAACCGCACAAGCTCGACTGGGCACGTCAACGAGACAACGACTACGCCAGCGTCACCGAGGAAGAAATCAACACTCTAGCGAAGAACTATCTGACTAAGGACAAAGCCATTCTCTATCAGCTCGTCCCTCAATCGGAGGAATGATGGTAAGCTTACCCCTCAAAACAAACAGACCGCTCCATCATAGACAGTATCGGAAAATCAATTCCGAAAGAACCGACAGATCGCCACGATCATCCCCATTAAAGAGAAGTAAGCCTTCTTCCCTCAACGATTCGTCGAACCAAATCTAACGCACGCTGACTCACCACAGTTTTAAAGTCTGCTCGACTTCTCGGATGAACCTCACGAAGCGTCTGAACCTGTCCTGCCACTGCTACCCCAAAACAAACTGTTCCCACCGGCTTATCATCACTACCTCCTCCAGGACCTGCAATTCCAGTCACCGCTACTGACACGTCAGCTCCACTGACTCTCAACGCCCCAGAGGCCATTTCCCCCGCAACCTCTTCACTCACCGCCCCAAACCTCTCTAAAGTCTTTTCCTGAACTCCCAATAACTCAACCTTCGCCTCATTCGAATAAGCGACAAATCCACGTCCGAATATTTCACTCACCCCAGCCACATCCGTCAACCGACTAGAAATTAAACCACCGGTGCAACTTTCCGCCACCGTCACCCTGAATCCACGGCGTTTCAACAAATCCACCACAGCCTCCTCCAGTGAAGCCCCTTCCTCTGAAATCAAAAATTCCCCAAACTCTTCTCGAGCTCTTAACGCCCCTTGCTCGGTAACACCTCCCGTTCCGATCAACCTCAAATCCATCTCTCCCAATCTCGCACAATACCCAACCTCCAACCCCGCGATCTGCCCCAACTCCTCATCCAATCGTTCGTGAAACTCACTCTCGCCAATCCCCACAAACTTCAACTCCTTCACCTCAGCTACCTCTTCCACGCCCGATAGCGCTTTTAGTCGAGAAACCACCTCAGAATGAAACATCGGATACAACTCCCTCGGAGGCCCCGGCAACAAAAACACCGCACACGAAGGCTCACCTCCGAGTCTCGGCGGCGCATAGATCCCTGGGGCCGTTCCATTCTCATTCAACAAAACATCTGCCCCCACCAAATTCATTGCCTGTTTTAAATTAGCATCCACCATCATCCTCCCCCGTTTTTCAAAATACTCGCGCATTGATCGCAGAGCTGCCTCATCCTCAATCAAATCGACACCCAGCACCTTGGCCGCTGACTCCCTTGTCACATCATCACTCGTCGGTCCCAACCCACCCGTCACAAGAACCACATCAGAACGCCTCATCGCCTCCCCCAGTGCAATCTCAATCGGTTCTCCATCAGGCACCGTCACCTGTCTCTGAACCCGCAATCCCAACTTCACCAACTCCTGTCCCATCCAGGTCCCATGAGTATTCCGAGTCGTTCCCAACAACAACTCCGTTCCCGTATTTAAAATCTCAATCCTCATCGTTCCCCTCACTCCAATCCACCTCCTTTGCATCACCCCAGAGAGTTTCCAATGCGTAATGCTCCCGGAATTCTTCATCTAGCACATGAACCATCACATCCACAAAATCAATCACCACCCAACGACTCGCCGCCTTCCCCTCCGAACTCAGAGCCTTGTCAGCCCCCCTTTCCTTCACCTTTGACTCCACATCCCGAACAATCGCCTTCAAGTGAGGCTGCGAATTGCCCGAGCAAACCACCATAAAATCAGTCAGCGAAGAAATCCCACGCAGATCAAAAACCCGAATATCCTCCGCCTTCAACTCATCAGCAGCGTTCGCACTAGCCAAGGCAAGCTCTAGTCCTTTCAACATCTCACAAAAATCTATCCTGACAAAAAAACCGGCCACCGGCCGGTCAATTTCCTTGGAAATCCCATTTTTCACACTCATGAAAAATGGTGGAGCGTAGCGGATTCGAACCGCTGACCCTCTGCATGCCATGCAGATGCTCTACCAACTGAGCTAACGCCCCCTTTCCATTGGGAACGGACCGGGAATAAGCCCACCCTCCTATCGATGCAAGACAAAAACCTCCTCTTAAGATTCCACTTCTTCGATCAATCCCAATTATCCCAAGCCAAACCCCGCCCCTTCAACCTCCTTCGCCAACCAATTGAACGCCTGTCTCTTGAAAAAACCTATCAAAGCCCTCTCGTTTGATACACACTGCCCCTCATGATTCTAATAATTCTCTCAATTGGAAAAAAATCCTCCTGCTCCTTTTAGTTGGAATATTCGGCCTCTTCGGAGCGACGAAACTTCAGAGGGCTCAGATCCAGGAAATCGAAAAACAAAAGGCTCAATTAGAAGCCGAAATCGAAAAATTGGAGGAATAGACTTGGGAAAGACATTCTCTTCTCGTCCAGGCAGGTCTGTCCATGCAATAGCACGCTTAACGACAGGAAACACAAACCCTTGTAACTACCTGCAATAGTTGGGCCCAACCCAATCGTTCCATAAAATCGAAGCTTCAACCGAAAGGATCCAATGACTAAATCAGCGCTTTTCAACCTCTCAATCTCTCCCAAATTTTCACTTCCTAGAAGATCAACAATTAAATGACCTCCCCCTCCCAGTTTTCCACAAATATCAGGAAGGGAGTTCTTCGTTTTTTCATCAGCTCACGAACGATCCTTCGTGATAAAAAATTGATCTACAAAATTTTTCGCAAACTTGAAAGATCTACTCTTTTAGAAAGGCTTGCTCAATTTCATCACGATGTTCGACTACGGTTGTCGTATCGTAAGGAAACCACGCCTTTGTTGCGTCCGCTAACATCTGCTGGGGTGGAATTTGGGCTACCCTCCCCTTGATTTTCACCCACTCGGCGGCGGCCACTGGATCTCCAGAAAATAACGGCAACGCCGCACCAACAGAGAGCTGATAGAGCTCTTTCGGTGACTCAAAATAATCATCCTGCGACAGCCACTTTCTCGTTTTTAAAGGAAAATTTTTAGCCCGAGACTGAACAAAATAGTTGAGTAGCTTTCTCCAATCATCACTTGCCTCAACCTGATCTCGGTCAATCCTCACCAGTGTCATCAATCGACTTCTCCACTCTTTTGAAAAATCGATCAGGCCCAATCCTTTTGCGATTGACTCCTTTTCTCTATAGTTTAGCTGCTCAAGGTTATCCTCAATCCAACTCCATTTTTTAAGCGCTAGAGACTTTGCGATTTTTGCTAAATCGTCCATCCCTTTGGGATGAAGTCCCATTCCTACCCTTTGATTACTGTAATCAATTGCCTCCTTGAAAGCCCGGACAGGATCCGACTTCCCCCAGATTAAGAGAAACTCACCCACGTAGCCAAACGAAGAATTCAGTTTCAATTTTTTGAACAAATCACAGGCCTTTTCAGGATCACGTCGTGCTAATTCACTCAACAAAGAAGAAATCAGAGTCTCGCGAATAGACTCTTCAGATGGGGTCAGCTTTATGTAGTCAGTGGGAAGATCTTTTTCGTCGAAAAAATCCATCACAAGGGGCATGTCAATCAACCCCGATCGATGAAATATGTCCCGAACTATAAACAACAAAGTAGAAACAATCATTTCGTCCGACCATTCACTCAAAGCACTATCCAACTGAGCGATAGCTACGCATCCACCTTTTGAAGACTCACCCAAAAAATTCATGATATCTCTATAATCGGTCTCTTCAATTTTCCCATCCTTCCTGGGGAATTCAACGATTAGACTTTCCTCGGAAGTATCCCGATGAATTTGATATTTCCTCGAGGAAGGTGAGGGTGGCTTAGCTTCAAAAACAAACTGAGTGGTCTCAGAATGCCCACTAAAGCTAAAGAAACCAATCACACCGAATGCGGTTGTGATTAAAATCAAAACAAGTAGCTCTTTCATCTCTCTTAAATTCTTTTTCTTAATCGCCCCTTCTTTTGACGCTGAACTTATTGTCATACCCTGTCTCAGCAGGCTGATCATACTCCGATTTGTATGGACAGCGATGATCTGCGACCCAATGAGGAAGATGTTCCGGAAAGACCTCCTGATTAAGACGATCTTCATATTTTTGAAATGACCCCTGAATGCTCTCGATGAAATACCTTCCAAGTTGAGGATCTCTTCTAGCGAAGGCCAATGACATCGAACTCATCGTCCGGTCGGAAAACATAACATGCGGACGAAAATATTGATCTAACCCCTTGCCAACAAAATATTCCTCCCCACGCTCAACGTAGCGGTCACGCACTTTTCGAAAGCTCTTTTTGTCCTCCTCAGACATGAGATGCCAAACCTCGTCGGGGGGACGTTCCAAAAATTTCTCCCCGATGCTTTTTTCAATATCTTCAACTTCTGCCAAGGCTAGAAACACTTGATCTAATTGTTGAACGAGATCTCTCTCAAACAATTCAACAAAGGCCGAAGCAAATTCGTTCGCTTGATCGGCATTGAGAACACCCAATGTGCCTTCACGAATTGACCCGTCAGGAAGAGCTGACGGCATAATCAAAGAGGTGACAGCGTTCCCAAATGAAAAATCATCTAAGAAATCCGTTTGTTCGTGCCACTCCTGAAATCCAGCAATTCTTTGATCGTTAAAACCAGGCCCAGGAAGGGTGAACCCTGAATGGAGTTCGCGAAGAGCCTCAACGGGATCGGTTAATGC
>JAHDGN010000210.1 GCA_020627645.1 Akkermansiaceae bacterium | reverse complement strand
ATCATTGCATTTCAGTAGGCGGACGCCGATTTCGAGGAATGACTGAATGCACAATCTGTCTTTCCTCAAAATCAAGGACAACGACCTGAAATCCAATGAGATGGGACGAAATAGATCTGGGCTCATGAAATATTCGGGCTAAACTCCCCGCGTGACCCCATCCCCCCCACGCGCCTGGGCCGAAATCGACCTCAACGCCATCAGACACAACCTCAGGGTCGCTCAAGAAATATCCGGCCACCTAGCAATGGCCGTCATCAAAGGACAGGCATACGGCCATGGACTCATCGAAGTTGCCCGAGCCCTCGACTCGGAAAACCTGCCCTTCTTTGGCGTAGCAAACGCTGCCGAAGCTCGCCTCCTACACGAAGCCGATATCAAGACCACTCCCTACCTCCTCGGTGCAACTCTCCCTTCCGAACGGGAAGAAATCGCCGCTCGAAAATGGACCCCCTGCCTCTGCTCCATTGACGAAATCTCTCACTTCAACTCCCTTGGCTCCCAAAAAATGCACCCCATCAAAGCGCACCTCGCCCTCGACACCGGTATGGGACGAGGCGGCTTTCTTCCGGAGCAACTCGGCTCTGCGCTTGAAAAACTCAAAAACTCCCCCGGAATCCAACTCACCGGAGTGGGCTCACACCTTCCAGTCGCCGACGAGGACCCCACATTCACCACCACTCAATATCAACTCTTCGACGACCTAATCGCCTCCATCCCCCGACCAACCAACACCCCATTTCATATCCACCTCGCCAATTCCGCCGGCCTCCTCAACTTCAAAAGCCAGACAACAAACCTCACCCGCCCCGGACTGATGCTCTACGGAGCCTCACCTATTCCCGACAAACAACCCCTCCTTCGCCCCGCCATGACCCTCAAGTCCCAAATCTCAGTGATCAACCATCTCCCCAAAGGGCACGGAGTCTCATACGGCAGAACCATCCTCTCACGAGACACCAAAGCCGCTGTTCTTGGGATTGG
Organism: Akkermansiaceae bacterium; assembly: GCA_020627645.1. GTDB lineage: Bacteria > Verrucomicrobiota > Verrucomicrobiia > Verrucomicrobiales > Akkermansiaceae > SW10. Next base: position 5,171 of record JAHDGN010000210.1, on the reverse strand, counting down.
ATACGGAGACGGCTATCCCCGCGCTCTTTCCAAACAAAACACCCAAGTCCTCATTCACAACACCCCCTGCCCAGTCATCGGCCGTGTGACCATGGACCAACTCATCGTCGACATCACCGACCTCAAGCATGACTGCCATCCCGGCGACGAAGCTATCCTCTTTGGCAAAAACCTCCTCGTCACTGACCTCGCTCAGAAAGCAAACACCATCCCCTGGGAAATCCTCACCCAACTCACCCCACGGGTCACCAGGATCTATTGTTAGGACTCTGTCTCCGACAACTCAAACTCCTCAACTCGCCCTCAACTAGTAGCATTTCACTCTGAGACCACTCCTCCAAGCCTCCGAAACAGAACTCTTTCTTTTTGACTCAACTGCTCCAAATAAATTTCTTGATTCCGTCCACTCAACCTCTGGAAAACAAGCAGCCGAGCTTGGTCAAACTGCCTTCCTGAACGACGATTTTCCATCAACATCTTCAAAGGAAAGGAATCGGCCAAACCAGCATCTTCAAGACTCTCGTAAAAACCTTCAATAAACTCCTCGTCATCAAATTTATCCGATAATGTTCCTATTATTCCACCAACAAACGGACCTGAAAAATCACGCCTCTGAAGATGATCCACTAAAAAAGCGGATGACTCTTTTCCATTCGCAACTTCATAAAACCCATCAAAAACATCGGAGAATGATACTTTTAGAGCATTTTTGGCCCGACCAGTTTCCAGATCCTCCATTTCTAAAAACCACTCGTAAGCTGCCTCAACATCCCGCTTGACCCATTCCTCTATAAGATTACCCGGATAATTGGCTGGAGACGAATCTTTATCGATCTTCTGAAGGGAAGGATCAAACCGATCCAAAAACGAGCGGAAATCAAACTCCTTCGGAAATTTTAGACTTTGCCCATGGCGAAATCCAACTTTCCTCATCGTAGCCAGAATTAATTCCTCAAAATTTTCCTGACCAAGCGACATCGCTCGTTCAGCAAAATCAAAAACGCCCCCTTTTAATGCGCCATTACGAGATTGCTGCATCACAAAATTCAACACCTCTGAAGCATGTTGATCATCCAAAATATTTGAAGCCTGCCCCATAAAAAACACCTTATCCTCTATATGATCCATCTTTCTTAACCACCTCATCGCATCTTCTGAATCAGCCTGATACCATCGAACATAGACTTCGCCCAACAGTTCTCTCTGCATGTGAGTCAGCCCTCTCATGCCAGCAGACTCCCTCATCCCATTCAAATATTTTTCAAATTCGTCTAACTTTAAGCGACGCCCCCTCGAATCGCTATAATGAATCAACTGGTCACCACTCCATCCCAACTCTTTGCGATCTAATTCAGCCCCTTCTCGCGCCCGCAACACATCCTCAGCAGACGGACTTGCAACATTTACTCCGCTTTCCCTCTTTCCCGAATTGGAAAAATAACCAGCCAGATAAAAAACGAACCCAAAGATAATATAAAAAATCCACTTAGCCCTCATATTGCGCGCAACAAATATCAGAGGGAACAAAAGTCAATCCGAAAAATTGGGAGCCCGGATAACAATTTCACAACGCTCATCTCAATGGCAAACCGAAACACCGCAATATGCAAACGCCACTATCAAAACCACTCCTTACCGTCTCAAGTCCGCTCTATCCCCGCTCAAATACCCCTTCACTCTCAACTCCTTTTCTCCAAAATCCATCATCACCGCCCCAGTCTTTGATTGATCAAACAAACTAACCCCCATTTCATTCAACATTTCAAACCATCTTTTGTTGGGAACTTCGTACTGAGGAACTCTCGCCCCACTCGTAATAACTACCTTGGCACCTGTTGCTTCCAAAAACCTTTTCTGACCTGAGACCCCCCAACGATGTCTCCCCATCAAAATAACATCAGCTTCTAAATCAACTCCACTGGCCAACAATTCGTCCTCCTGATCAACCCCCAAATCTCCAGTCACCAACACCCGCCACCCCCTCCAGTTCACCTTCATCACCAAATTACGATCATCCGCCGGCACCCTTATCCCCTCTGGTGGGCTCGTTAGAAAAGAAACCGAAACACCATCACCCAAGTCTAGTCGCGAACCCCTCTTCCCATAGAAGATTTCCCCTTTCATCTCCTTCAAAAATTCCCGATAAGACGGACTCAAAGCATCCGCAACAGGTAACACTGCCCGATCAATTTGACCTTTCTCCAACAACTCCGGCAATGCACCCACATGCTTGCCATCAGGATGCGTGACCAAAACTGTCTCAACGTCCAAGTTCCACCTCTTTAGAATTCCCCTCAATTGTTCCCGATAAAACCTCCGCCCTCCAACATCAACCATTGCACCACCTTCTACTCCCAAAAACGATGCTGCCCCTCCGTCGCCACAATCAAAAACCACCCAGTCTGCTTGTTGTCCACGATCAAATTCCCAATGACCACCCGGCACCTCTGAAAAACCACGTACCATCCCATAAACCCCCATCGCCACCAATTCATTTCCTCGATTCACCACTCCTCCAACCCGAGGGCTCACCAGCCCACAAAAAGCCGCCAAAAAAGCCAGCCCCAAAACCACCCCAGTCAATGGAATCACCACCACACTAGCAATCACCGATACCGGCGTCACAATCCCAAAGTGCCACCACATTGAAGGCAAAGAACCACCCCACGCCGCAATCGAACTCGCCAACAAATCTCCAAACCACCTCCTCACTCCAAGCCAGCTGCGCTGCCCTTCACTCAAAAGACGAATCGGCATAAATTCATCCACCTTCGAAAAACCTTCCGTCCACTGACGAGTTAAGCCAACCCCCAGCCCAATCGCCAAAATCACCCCATATGACAACTGAAAACCCGCTCCTCTCACCTGCAGAGGAGCCCAAAAAACGACCAATATTAGACTCATCGCCAATGCATTCAAAAACGACGGCCGCCTCCTAAAAAAATAAGCCCCTAACAAACAAACCCCCATCAAAGTCGCCCGAACCACCGGAGGCTTTAACCCCGTCAACAAAGCGTATGCAACCATCGCTCCAATCACGAAAAATACCCCCACCCTCCTTGGAAGAGGTACCCACCTTAAAACCAACCACACCAGAACTCCTACCATCCCCACATGCAAACCACTCACCGCAAACACATGCATCGTCCCACTCTCCCGAAAAGCCCGACTCACCGCAGAGTCACCCGCCGGCTTCTCACCCAAAACCATCGCCTCGATCACCACCCTTCCATCTGATCCATGCCCCAAGCCGCGCACAATCCCCCGCTTCAACCACTCTCGCCAACCTTCAGCCCACCCCAGAGGCCTCATCCACCAAACCGTCCCAACCTCAACCCTTTCTCTCAAAACCAGTCCACCCTCTATTCCTTTTTTGCCAAATTCCTCACTTAACGAAAAAACTCCCGGATTCCGACTCCTAGACGGCACAAAAAACCGCCCTTTCACGTCATACCTTCCACCAGCCATCATATCCGACGCTCGAAGAACCCTCACCCGTCGCCTCTCCTCGCCCTCCAACCAAAGCCACCCCGCACGATCTTCCCGAAACACTCCCTCCAACACACCCAATTCCAACATCCCACTAACCGACTCGCTCCCAGGCGCTCGCATCAACGCTCGATGGTCCGATATTTCCACACGCAACCAAACCACCGCAAATAAACTACATACCAACACTCTCCATAACCACTTTTGACGTACCAACAATAGCGCCAACAGTAACCCCAAACCCCCAAGCCACCACCAACTCCCAGCTATAACACCCGCCACCATCCCTACCCCAACTCCGCCAAGTGGCACAACAGACCGAAACCTCTCAACCCGCCCCTTCACTCGGCCCATCTTTTCAAAAATCGCACTCAAACGACCCCACCCAGAAATGATGGCTCCCCTCCACCAGTGAAATCATTCGACAATCGTCCTAAATCGGCCCACCACCCAATCATTCACCCCTCTAGCTCCCTTAACTTATGCATCGCGTTTGCCGCATGCCTCGTCGCCTGACACTTCTCAGTGACCTCCTTCAAAACCTCCACAACCTTCTCCTCATCCCCCATGTCTTCTTCGTAAATTTCCACCTTCCTAAACATCAAAAATGCCCGATCATCCGCCTCCCAATCATAGCCAGCCAACGCCTCATCCAATGTCATCAGCGCTACCGCAGGACTATTCAACTTCTCTCGCTGCAACTTCGCAGCCTCCCAGATTGGCAACCGATTCGAAGGCTCCTTCCTCCATTCATCACGATACAACCTCACCGCCTCTGCATAATCACCAGCAGCCACCGCAGCCTGCGCTGTCACCTCATCTCGAACCTGCTCGACCTCCTCCGTCGATCCAACCATTTCCTGAGTGAATCGCTCCGCCACAAACGGCAAACCATACCTCACTGCCAAGAATCCACCATAACCCAAAAGCAACGCTAGCGGTAATAAAACTTTCCCAACTCCCCCTCCAACCTGATTCCGCTTCTTGGCCTTCTTCACGTCAGCATAATGATCAATATCAGCTGAACCATCCCACTCCGCCTCCTCCTGTTTCTGCGCCTCAATTTCATCCCTTTTCTTAGACTCAAAACTCACCACCGTAAAAATCACCAACAAAAGGAGAATCCCCCCATGAATCAAAAAACCCTTACTGACATTCACCTGGACAAGCTAACAATTTTGCAGCCCCATGCAATGTCCGTCAGCACAAAAAAAAGCCGGACGGCTCGAAGCCGCCCGACCCATAAATTTTCAATAGAACAATGAACCTACTTCGCGTAGGTCACCGGAATCGGATCCAAGTTTGGAAGTGGACGAAGGGGCGGCACAGGCTCCTCACCCGTACAACATCCACAGGAAGTAAGCGCGACTGAACCGAGAGCTATCGCCCCCAAAGCAAGAATTTTTAGCAATTTCATCAATTTTGAGTGTTATAGTTACAACTGAACCGAAGGGATTAACAAATAACCCGCTTCGGCTCAAATCTTTAATCCAACAAGGAAATTACTTAAAGGAAGGAGCGCTGATAGGCGCAGGAGCTGGTGAAGGAATGACATCTCCTCCGCCTCCGCAGGAAGTAAGAGCGAAACCAGCAAGAGCTGCAACGAATCCAAGGATGATAGCTTTTTTCATTTTAATTAGTTCAGGTTTTTTGTTGTTGAGTAGGACAATAGTCCCAGACAG
>JAHDGN010000209.1 GCA_020627645.1 Akkermansiaceae bacterium | reverse complement strand
GGACTCATCGCCTATCACCTCTACTCCTCAGAAGGTGTCTCAAACGACAACGCCTATGGCCGACTTGTCTCAGACGTCCTGCCAAATTATCTCACCGGCTTCTTCGCAGCCGTCATTGTTGGCGCAATCCTTAGCTCGCTCAACGCCGCACTCAACTCTCTCTCCGCTTTATTCTCTCTTGGTCTTTATAAAAAAGTCATCAACCCTTCCGCCACCGATCAAAACACCGTCATCATTGCCAAGGTTTTTGTTGTGATCATCGCTATTGCCGCCATGTTCACCTCACCCTTATTAGCAGGGCAAGACACCCTATTTGGCTATCTACAAAAGATGAATGCCATTTATTTCATCCCCATCTTTTCTGTTGTTCTTGTGGGGCTTTTAAATCGACGCGTACCTGCATGGGCTGCCTCAACCGCAATGCTTCTCGGCATACTTCTTATCGCTCTTGGATACTTTGTTCCCACTTTCGCAACAGCAATGAAAGAAGCCAATTTTAACGGCTTTCATTTTATCGGAATCATCTTTGCCATTCTTGTCATCTTCCTCCTGACCACCTCAATTCTTTCCCCCTCGCCCACTGCTTGGACTCCACAAAAACGCACACCAATCGACCTCACCCCTTGGAAAGGAACTAAGATCACCTCCCTTCTTCTCGTATCCATCGTCATTCTCATCTACTGGGCTTTTGCAAAATAATGCATCCCACACCTTGCAGAATCTCTAACTTACGGTATCAAATCGAGCGTCCACTATGATCGCTGAGAATCCATCTATCAGTGAAATCGCTGCTAGAGCCCACCAGAGCTTTAACGAGCTCTACCAAAGCACCCCGACAATCACTGCAGTTGCTCCTGGCCGAGTCAACTTAATCGGAGAACATGTAGACTACTGTGACGGCATTGTCCTACCACTAGCCATCAGTCGATACGTTGTCATCTCGGCTCGCCCAAACGACTCCAAAATCGCCCACATCACCGGACCCGGACTGGACCCAGTCAAATTTGACATCTCTGCCCCCCAAATCACCTCCGACAAAAAATGGGCCAACTATCTCGGCGGCGTTACTCAAGGATTTCTTGACCTAAATTACCACATCCCCGGATTTGATGCTTACATCGAGTCAACTCTCCCCCTTGGCGCTGGCCTCTCTTCATCAACAGCTCTTGAATGCTGCTTCGCTACCCTCATCGAAGGCCTGGTTGACACCGTACTTCCCACTCACGAAAAAACCCGTATCGCTCTCGAATCAGAACGCAAACACTCGAATGCCCCCAGCGGCATCTCCGACCAATTCGCATCGGCTTATGGAGCAGAAGATCACCTCATTCTCATCGATTGCCAAAGTCGTGAAGCCGATCTCATCCCTTTCAACGACCCCACCCTTTCCTTCTTAATCGTCGATACCTGCGTTTCTCATGACCTCGGAGATGAACTCTACCTAGAGAGATTTGGATCGGCCTTTCGCGCTCTTCACCTTCTCGACAAACCATCCTGGCGAGATGTCACCATGGATGACGTCTACCAAAACGAGGAAAAACTCGGCGAAACTCTCTACCGCCGAGCCAAACACATTGTGACCGAAACCCAACGAGCACCCCTAGCTGCCAATGTGCTCACAAACGGCGATTTTGCCAGTATCGGGAAAATCATGGCAGACTCGCACCGATCTCTTCGAGATGACTTTCAAGTCTCGTGCGATGAACTTGATCTCATCGTTGGACTCGCAAACGAAATCGGATTCGAAGGTGGAGTCCTCGGTGCAAGAATGACCGGCTCCGGCTTTGGTGGCTCCGCACTGATCCTCTGCCGAACAGACCAACTCGAAGAGATCGCAAAAAAAATCAATCGAGCCTACGAAGCAGAAACCGGAATCATCCCCATTATTTTCTCCACTCGCCCATCCAAAGGGGCCCACATCCTCTCCTAACAAACAAAGCGCCCCCGCCCGGAGCCCCCTCTACTTGACCGGAACACAGATCTTCACCTCCCCCTTTTCTCCTTCAACTTCATACAACTCAAACGGAGGCTGCGCTTTCGATGCCCGAAATTCTCTCGCCCTCTCATGCATCATCACCGCCGCCCATCCATTTGCCAAATGCCCATAACTTCCGATATGCCTCACCGCATAAACCTCTCCCTCCGGAATCCGTGTCACTTCCATTCCCTCAGGAACCGCACTCGGCTCTTCGTCCAATAGGACTCCAACCTGATAGCTCGCACGCCCCTTCACGATATCCCACTTAGGATAAACCCCAAAACCTTGCCCATCCGGATAACTCTTCCTCACTTCTTCATAATCTTCCCCGATCGCTTCCTCCATCCCGTCAATGGCAACCTCTCGCCCTTTAGTCACCCCCACCAGCCCCGAAAAGTTCTCCAAACCAATCAATGTCACCTCCGACGAAACACTCCCGACTTCAATCAACTCCTTCAACATTTTCAACCCCCTCTCATAATCCATTCCCACCCCAGCTTGAATCAACGACTTCATCCAAAAAATGAAGAATGGAATCCCTCCATTCATAATCCACGTCACGCTTGTGCCCCCACTAACTTCCTCAAACTCCATCCGAACCCGTGCCTTCGACGGAAACGGTTTCAAAAAAGTCAGCTGATAATCAATCCAATGCCCTTCATCTACAGAGAGCACTTCCATCGTCCCCTTGCCGCAAACCTCTCCGTCCCACGAATACTCATCCTTTCCAATCTCTAATCGACACTCCGGATCAGCGATTAACCATGGGGACCAATCAGGCCACGAACAAAAGTCCCTCACCAATTCAAAAACTCTCTCGACCGGAGCCCCAATCTCGCAAGATTTAGAAACGCTGATTTTAGGCATTCCTAAACCACTAACAAACCATACCCACAACGCAACTGAATCCACTCGTCACATTCACCTCTGCAGACCTCGCAAATAAAGTCCAAGCCACTAAAAATCAACGTGACAAGGAAATCCCCCAAGATATCATGAACAACAATCATCGAGTTGACATGTCCAAAAAGTTCACCACCGCCTTAACCTCCCTCCTTCTTACCACAACACTCACCACCTTCGCGATCAAGGACGAATCCAACCAGGAACGCTGGTCCAAACCATGCGAACATGGACCCGACGCTAAGGTTCCCGGCTTCCTTGTCAACATGGGCCCAACCGGAGCTCGCGGAATTTTGAAGACCAAGTCGTTTATCGTAAAACACATCTTCAAAGATTCGCCTGCCTACGGAAAACTTGAGCTCGATGACGAAGTATACGGAGCAAACGGACACCCCTTCTCAGCCCACTCCTTCGGCAGACCAAATGGAATCGAGGGCCCTATCCAGGACATGGGCCTAGCGATCGAAGATAGCGAAGGCAAAGATGGCATCCTCGCCCTTTCCGTCAAAAGAGGAGCCGAAAAATTTGAAGTCAAACTTCAACTCGAAACCCTCGGGCGCTTCGCCGAAAGCTTTCCCGCCAACTGTCAGAAAACGCGCGTCCTGCAAGAACGAGCGCTTCAATACCTCGTCGACAATCCGGGCGGAATTGCCTCCCAGGGACGCTGCGCCGCCACCCTTGCCCTTCTCAGCTCAGACAACAAAAAGTTCGCCACCGCTGGCAAAAAATTAGCCCTCGATTGGAACAATCCCTACAACGAACGCACCTGGTCTTGGCATCTCGGCTTTCAAGGAATCACTCTCGCCGAATACTACCTCCTCACTGGCGACCGCTCCGTCCTCAAGACTCTCGAATCTTCCATGGACCTGCTCTACAACGCTCAATGGAAAGGATTCATTTCCCACTGGAAATCAAAGGACATCAATGACGTTGACCAGTCGACCCTCGACCGACACCAAGCACTCTACCTCGGAGGATTCGGACACGAATCATACCCCGAAGTCAAAGCACGTGGTGGCGGCGGATATGGACCAATGCAGTGGCCCACTTGCCTCGCCATCATGACATGGCAACTCGGCAAACAAGCCGGTATCGAAGTCACCCACGAAGGCATCGACAACGCATTCAAATTTCTCACCAACGGAACCACCGCAGGTGGAAGCATCGCCTACGGAGGAGAATTCACCCTCAACAACGGCCCCATCGACACCAAGAGATGGCAAGCCAACACCAGACACGGAGGATCACACAAATCTGGACTCGGATACCTCGTCTACCATCTCTCTCCAGAACGCTCAGACGCAAATGCTAAGAAGAAACTCCACCTCACCAATATCGACAATGCTTTCAAAGATATGCCCGACGGTCACGCCTGCGCTCTCATGGGCTTCACCTGGGGAATGGCTGGCACTCTCGCGTCAGACGACGCTAAACTAAAAGCGAAAGTCTCCGACTACTACAAAGCTTGGCTCAACATGGCTCGCTGCCACGGGTCAGATTCCTACATCGTCCTCCCCGGTCGCGACTACGCAGACTATTCCTACTACCGCAACAATCCCCGAAACCATTCCACCGCCGTCGCAGCCTTCATCTACAGCTACGCCACTCCCAAGCTTCGAGTCCACGGACATAGCAAGCCTTCCACCATCACCCCCAAAAATACCCCAGTCAAACTGATCGCCAAAGAACTCCGCACCTTCCACAACAAAGACAAAACAAAATCATTCAAAGGCAAACTCCTCGGATTCGACCACCGATCTGGAATCGTCCGCATCGTCCTCAACAATGGAAGCTTCAAAGACTACCCCTTCCTCAAGTTCTCCGATGAAGACCAAGAATACCTGAAGAAGCACATGATCAAATAATTCCAGTTGCAAATCCACACTTTCATGGTCCCTTGCAAGACCATGAAAAGATTTCTCGCCCTTCTCCTCCTCATCACCCCGCTCGCCTGCTCGGGAATCGAACGCCCTGGTTCAAAAAACAAAAAGAACACCCCAGAAGCGCCAGGCCAACCCACGCCGAAATACAATTCCGAAGCCCCACTCCCGAAAGGTTGGCCCAAACCTGGCCCCTTCAACAAAGTCGCCGAAAAAACCTATCCAGATTACCGAGTCGCCACCGCCAAAGGAGGACGAGGTTCATTCATGACTCTTTTCAGGCACATCAAACGAAACAACATCCCCATGACCGCTCCCGTCGAAATGGGGATGTCAAAAAAGAACGAAAATGGCCCAATGGAACGCACCACCATGGGATTTCTCTACCAAAATACCAAAGTCGGAAAAACCGGCCCTGATGGAAAACGAGTCGAGGTCAAAGACATCAAAAAGGCCAAAGCCCTCAGCTACGCCTGGATGGGCAATGACTCCAAAAAAAATCTTCAGACTGCTCGCGAAGCCCTCGAGACCGCTCTCAAAAAGCGCGGTGTGAAAGCGACCTCATTTCGCCTGCTCGGATACAACGGCCCCATGACTGCCCGAAAAAAACGCACATGGGAGCTTCAAGCCCTGCTTCCGACGGAGTAAAATCCCCTCAACATGCTGAACGAAATCGTCCACATTAACTTCTCCTGCCCCGCTCTCGACCCCCTTGGACGGGAAAACGTCATCGGCAAACTCCGCTTCCTCCCCGAACACGTCGAACTCTCGTGGCAAATGCTCGGAAACGTCTTCACCGGAGGCAAAAGCGAAATGAAGACCATCACTCTTCCATATGATGAAATCGAACATGTCGATCTCATCAAAAAATGGTGGAAAATCCGAAAAATCATTTTCCGCGTTTCAGACCCCAAACTCCTCGGAGACATTCCAGTCGCCGAAATGGGCAAACTCACCATGGAAATCGACGACCGGTCGCGGGAAGAGGCCAAAAAACTCAATGACCTCATCGACTTCCAACGCTCTGTTTTTCGCCTAGATGCCCAAGAAAAACGCCTCGCCGCCATGCGCGAAGACCTTTCCTGAAACAACCCAAATCACCCCATCGTTCTACCTCGGAGCACTTTCCTCATTCCTCAGTTAGAAATCAAATTCCCCGATCGAGAGTCACAAGTCACCATTCGGTAGCAGGCAGCCCTTGCTTCTCCCGAAAATTCGGTATATTTCCCCTATCCCGTCACAATCACGGTCAAGACTCATGCTCAAGTGGACACTTCAAAAAATCGTCGGCTCTAAAAACCAGCGCGAACTCAAGCGCATGAAGCCCGTCGTTGCCAAAATCAACGAACTCGAAGAAGCATTCCAGAACGAAACCCACGACCAGCTCCTCAATCGTGTCGAAGGCTGGC
>JAHDGN010000208.1 GCA_020627645.1 Akkermansiaceae bacterium | reverse complement strand
AAACTCTCCCCCCTCGCCGGAGCCGCCCCTCGCCCTATAAAAGCACCCTCCCCCCAACCTCTCCCCTCAACCTAGAATTCACCAGTCACAACTCACCAGTCACAATTCGAGCGCAGCGACCCCCTCTGCCCAGCGCCATCTCTAGAGTCCCCCCAATCAAGAAGATTAGCGAAAATTCGCGAAGATTCGCGGACAAAAACCTCAACCAAGATTCCGCGGTCTTCCGCCTCTTCCGTGGGCCCACAAAATCCCGGCCGCCCCCTTACCCTGAATCACTCAAAACTAGTAAACTTCTACCCAGCCGTTATCATACCGCCATGGCAGAAACCATCAGAGTCGGGGCAGGCTGCCTCAACCAAATTCCCCTAGACTGGCAGGGCAACCGAAAACGCATCATCCAATCAATCAACGATGCCCGCGAAGCAGGCGTCACCGTCCTATGCCTGCCCGAACTCGCCATCTCCGGCTACGGATGCGAAGACCAATTTCTCTCCCATGACGTCGCAACAAGATCCTGGGACTCCCTCATCCAAATCCTGCCCGAAACCCAACACATGGTCGTCGCTATCGGACTTCCCGTCTGGGTCAAAAATGCAGTCTACAACGCTGTTGCTGTCGTCATTAACGGAGAAATTGCCGGACTCGTCGCCAAACAAAACCTCGCTGGCGACGGCCTCCACTACGAACCCCGATGGTTCCACGCCTGGCCCACCGGCACCATCGTCGAAGACCAATTTGGCGACAACTTCCTCCCCATCGGAGACCCCATTTTCAAAATCGGAGGCATCCGCATCGGACTCGAAGTCTGCGAAGACGCCTGGGTAGCCGACCGACCCGGCCGACTCTTCGCCGGCTCCGGTGTCGACATCATCCTCAACCCCAGCGCCAGCCACTTCGCCTTCAACAAACAAGAAGTCCGCGAACAATTCGTCATCGAAGGGTCACGGGCCTTCGGAGCCGCCTACGTCTACGCGAATCTACTCGGTAACGAAGCCGGACGCGCCATCTATGACGGCGGCGGACTCATCGCCACCGCTGGCAAAATTGTTGCCGAAGGCAAACGCTTCTCTTTCCAGGAAACAACCCTCGTCGTCAAAACGGTCGACATCGAAAAAAATCGCCTCCATCAAGCACGTACCGTTAGTCGAGAGATCGACGTCCAAGGACTTTCCGAAATCATTCTCCCCTTCGAATGGCCTGACGTCTCACGACAAGACGGACACCTCCCAATTCCCCCCATGCCCAAAGATGAAGAATTCACCCGCGCAATCTCCCTCGCCTACTTTGACTACCTGCGCAAAAGCTGGTCCAATGGCTTTGTCGTCTCCCTCAGCGGAGGGGCCGACTCCGCCGCCTGCTCCACCTTCGTCAAAATCATGGTCGACCTCGCCACCCACGAACTCGGCGACGAAGAATTTCAACATCGACTTCCTCACATCAAGTTTCCCAACCAAAAAGAAGATTGGATCAAAACCCTCCTCTTCACCGCCTACCAAGGAACCAAGAACTCCAGCGACACCACTCGCAGCGCCGCCCGATCCCTCGCCGAAGCACTCGGATCAGACCACGCCGAATGGAATATCGACCAACTCGTTGAACATTACGAAAGTACAGCCGAAACCGTACTCAATCGACAACTCAGCTGGGACCGAGACGACATCACCCGCCAAAACATCCAGGCACGCGTCCGAGCCCCCGGCATCTGGATGTTTGCCAATATCCGGAACGCCCTCCTCCTCTCAACCAGCAACCGCTCCGAAGCAGCCGTTGGTTACGCCACCATGGACGGCGACACCTCCGGCGGCCTCAGCCCCATTGCCGGCATTGACAAACACTATCTTCGCCAATGGCTTCACTTCATGGAAACCACCGGTCTTCCAGACGCACCTCCCATCCCAGCCCTCTCACACATCAACCAACAACAACCCACAGCCGAACTCCGACCGCTCGATTCCAAACAAACCGACGAAGACGACCTCATGCCCTACGAGGTTCTCGACACCATGGAACGGGCTGCCATCCGCGACAAAAAAGCACCAAAGGCAGTCCTCGACGTCGTCGCTGACCAATACCCACAATACTCTGCAAATCAGCTCAAAAATTGGACCATCAAATTCTTCAAACTCTGGTCCCGTAACCAATGGAAACGAGAACGCTACGCCGTCAGCTTTCACGTCGACGACCAAAACCTCGACCCCAAAACCTGGTGCCGCTTCCCCGTCCTCTCCTCCGGCTTTGCCGAAGAACTGAACGAACTTCAAAACCAATAGCCAATCACTGACAACCAATGTCTAACCCTCTCATTCTTTTCCCACATCAACCTTTTTCGCCAAGAGAGATCGACACCGAATTCACCTCCGAATTCGAATCAGCCCGATCCGTTGGCTTCGACATCTCACTGTATGATCACGAAGCGATCGAAAAGCATGAGATTTGCCGTGGCCTAAAAAACACCAACCCAAAATACCCCAACCAACCACTCATTCTTCGAGGCTGGATGCTCCCCGGCGAAGCCTATGCCAAACTCTATCAAGGCCTCGTAAAAAAAGGCTTCAACCCGATCACCAAACCCGATCAATACGAACAAGCTCACTACATCCCCCTAGCCTACCCTCAAACCAAAGGTCACACCCCTAAAACTGCATGGATCGAAGGAGACGACCCTCAACAAGCTTGGAACCTTTACCAAGAGTTCAATTCCAAAGAAGCGATCATCAAAGATTGGGTAAAGTCCGCCAAATCCCGATGGAAAGACGCCTGCTATATTCCGGCCCACACTCAAAAAGAACGATTCCTCGAGATCTTCCAAAACTTCCGATCCGAGCGAAGCAAGCTCTTCAATCGCGGGGTCGTCCTCCGAGAATTTATTCCCATTGTCGAACGAGGAAGCGACATTCGTGGACTCCCCATCATCGAAGAGACTCGCCTCTTCTTTTGGCACGGTAAACTCGTCGTCCCACCACAGGCCAAATCCCCTTCACCCCTAGACGAAATTGAACGTTGGCAAATGATCGCCAACCGCTTCCAATCCAAATTCATGACCATCGACGTCGCCCTTCTCACCGATGGAACCTGGAAAATTGTCGAAGTCGGTGATGGTGGAGTTTCGGGCCTTCCCGTCTCCCTCGATCCCGAACGCTTCTACGCCTCCCTGTGGAACCATTCTCAAGAAACCTCAAACTCCCCTTGCACCAATCAATAACACCTTTACCAATAGAACCACCCCCCGATAACCAACTAAAACGAAACGACAACCAAAACCAAAACCCCAATGTCCAGCAACCTCACCGTCACCGAAGCTCGCAACCAACTCGACCAACACACCCTCGAAATCATCAACTGGCATTTCTCTCCCGAAACCGGTTGCCCCTACTGGCTCGACTGGGCAAACAATGCCGGCTGGGATCCTCGCGAAAAAATAGAATCCTTCAACGACCTACTCCACTTCGACAACTTCGACGACGAAGTCCTCCGCAAAGAAGACCCCGCCAAATTCATCCCCAAAGCTTTCGACGGAAAACCCTACAACGTTTTTGAAACCGGCGGCACCACCGGCATGCCAAAACAACGCATTGGCTGGGAAGACTACAAAACCGACTACACCGAATTCTCCGAACACTACGGCCCCGACTTCTTCCCCCAAGGAGGCAACTGGCTCATGGTCGGCCCCACTGGCCCGCGTCGCCTCCGCCTCGCCATCGAACACCTCGCCAACATCCGTGGTGGCGCTTGCTACTTTGTCGACCTCGACCCCCGCTGGGTCAAACGCCTCATCAGCATGGGCGAAATGCAAATGGCTAAAACCTACCAAGAACACGTGATAGACCAAGCGGTCACCATCATTCGTCACCGCGACATCAAGTGCCTCTTCACCACTCCTCGCCTCCTCGAATCCCTAGCCCTCCGAATGTCACTTGCCGATGCCGGCATCCGTGGAGTCTTCGCCGGCGGCACCACCATGACCCCCCAATACGTCAAATTTATCCAAGAAGAAGTTCTCGAGGGAAAAATCAACTACGCCCCCACCTACGGCAACACCCTCATGGGACTCGCCATCAGCAAAAAGCGTGAACCCGGCGAATACTCCCTCACTTACCACGCCCCTCAACCCCGAGCCGTCCTCCGCGTCGTCCAACCAGACGACCCAACTCAACTTGTCGATTACCACGAATACGGTCGCGTCGAACTCACCACTCTCACCAAAGAATTCTTCATGCCTCGCTTCCTCGAACGAGACGAGGCCATCCGCCGCCCCGAATGCGAAGAGTTCCCCTGGGACGGCGTCGGCGACGTCCGCCCCTTCCAATCCGGAACCAAAACCGTCATCGAAGGCGTCTACTAAAATCCTCGTCAATCCCCCTCCAAATCCACTCTCAATCTCATCAACCTATCAAATTTCATCTGATCACTGGAGCGGCAGCTCCTCTAACGGCTACGAGTTAACGCCCAAAAGCAAGCAACGAAAACCGAATGGCGACCACCATGAACCACCTCCACATTCTCCGACTTGGACAACCCTACCAATCCGCAGACCTAGTCCACCTTCCCAACGGCTTTACCACCCACACCGCCAACCCCGGCCTCATCCGTCGCGACCTCCTCCGAATCAACGAATCCAAGGCCGCACTTGACGCCATCCCATCTGACACCCTCGCCACCTACTGCGAAGAAGCTGCCGAACTCTTCATGCAGGCCGAACTCCCCTGCGGCGAAACCACCCAGTCTCCCCAAGACTACATCGAATCCCTCTCCAACTTAACCCGCCTTCCACACACTCTCGTTCGCATGAATATGGAGAAAATTCATGCCGCCATGTCCCAAATCCGCACCGTCATCAGCGGACTCACTCGTGGTATGCCGCTCGAAATTTTTGACCACGGACTCACTCATCACAACAACCTCGACATCAACTTCTACCCCACGACCGATTCTCTCGGCGTCTCACTTCCAAGCAACGCACCCGCCGTCAACTCCCTCTGGATCCCAGCCCCCGTCATGAAAATCCCCGTCCTCCTCAAACCAGGACGTGAAGACCCCTTTACCCCACTCCGCATCGTACAAGCTCTCATTCAAGCTGATTTTCCGAAAGAAGCCTTCGGCTACTACCCCACCACCCACGAAGGAGGCGACACCCTCCTCACCTCCTGCGGAGCCGGCATCTCTTTCGGATCAGATGCCACCGTCAAAAAATATGCCCCCTACCCCACCATCCAAGTCCATGGAACGGGACGATCCAAAATCCTCATCGGAGAAGACATGATCCACCGCTGGGATGAATTCCTCGACGTCATCGTCACTTCAATCTCAGCCAACGGAGGACGATCCTGCATCAATACCTCAGCCATCCTCGTTCCCTCACACCGCGAAGAACTCGCCAACGCGATTGCGTCAGAACTGAACAAAATTCAGCCCCTATCCCGTGACGACCAAAACGCCCTCCTCTGTGGATTCGCCAATACCGATCTAGCTGAAGGCATCGACAACCTCATTGACTCTCACCTCGAACAACCTGGCGCTAAGGATATCACCGCCTCAATTCGAAATACCCCCCGCCGAATCCAAGCCTTCAAGCAAACCTATCTCCATCCAACCATCATCTCCTGCGACGATCATCAACACCCGCTCGCAAATACCGAGTTCATGTTCCCCTTCGCCAGCATCATCGAGACCCCTCAAGACCAGATGCTCTCTAACATCGGCGAAACCCTCGTCGTCAGTGCGTTCACTGAAGACCCTGATTGGATCTCAGAACTCCTCTCCACTCCTAACATCGAACGCCTCAATATCGGCCCATTCCCCACCAACCGCGTCCAATGGGAACAACCACACGAAGGCAACCTCTTCGAATTCCTCTACCGGCGTCGAGCAATTCAAGGAACCCTTGGTTAATCCCTTAAACTAAGATTCACTGATCCGCTAAAAAATTCAGCAAATCATTTCATCGCCATTCGATCCTCATTTTAGATTCGACTAACTTAACGTCACCATAACTGTCTCTCACTCTCCGAAAGATTCTTTCCGAAAGGCTCTTATCGCGAACATTTTATGATCGAAAAGAGTCACCATACGTTCATCATCACCTCTCCAAACAAACTCCTGCCTAGCCAAATCATGGTCGATTTCGAACACCAACTTCATGAGATCAACCACAGCCATCCCATAGGATGAGCTAAAAAAGAGGTGGCTGGCGGCCGATTCCATT
>JAHDGN010000207.1 GCA_020627645.1 Akkermansiaceae bacterium | reverse complement strand
TCTTCGCCTAAAGGCGAGGGTTTTTCTCCCATTCCCCGACTACAGACAATAAAGAGGGGATGAAAGATGAAGTTGAGGATCGCAAAAAAGTGACCCGGGAGAAAAACAAGCGTGAAGGAACTGGATTTCGCAAACACCTGCCAACTTCCTACATCAACGGGTTTTTTCAGAGAGCGAGTCAGAGAACGTTTCGCTATATTCGGTGGTTGCGCGCTAGCTTGCAAAGCCGGACTCCCTACCATCAATCCTTGCGTGACCTAGCCGATGCTTGGGGCTGTCCATCACCTTAACTTTTGGACACCCATGGGACGAAATCAAGCCGGGCTCATGAAATATTCGGACTAAAGACCTCAATTATGCTCGATCGAACGCAAACGATCCACTGCTCTCGCATTCAAAGCCGCAACTCCCTCACTGTCATTTAACGACCACAACACATCTCGATAATTGTCGACCACAATTCGATAGTCGTGACCAAACCCCCACAAATCTGACTCAAACCCTTTTAAGGCATTTTCAAACCACTCCTTGGCCTCATCCACATTCTCTTCCTGCAAATAAACCAACGCCAAATTTGCCTGAGTCTGCGCCGTCTCTGCATGCCCCTTCCCATAAAGCTTAACCTGAACTTTCAACGCTTTTTCCAAAGCCTCCCTCGCTAGCTCCACATCCTCCAACCTTAAATAAAGATTCCCCAAGTTATTATACAACGTCGCCACCTCCTGCACATTCTCCCCGTATGCCAACTTCATCCCATCCAACGCCCCCAAAAATAACTCCTCAGCTTTTTCAAACTCACCCCGCTCTTGATAATGATAAGCCAACGTATTGCTCAAATCAGCGATATCAGCATAGGCTGGTGGCTCCAATCGCTCAAAAGAACGAATCGCCCTCGCATACAAGGCCATCGCCGAATCCACCTTACCCTCCTTATCGTGCACCACCGCCATCCCCGTACAAACTCTCCCAATCCCCTCATCAGCATTCTCACAACCACTCATCAAACCCAGAGACTCCACGTAATCAACTCGCGCCTCCTCATGCCACCCCATCCGCCGAAACAAATGACCACGCAACTCCAACGCGCGAGCCAGATTCAAATCCTTCTGCCCCCAACCCTGATTGTTTGCCTGAACCTCCCTCACCACCATATCCGCCTCCTTCTTTAACTCATCGAAACCCTCCGGAAAACCCTCCCCAAGGACCTTCTTCTCAAGCGCGGCCACGAGCTCTCCTGAACTCAAGGCCTGGCGCGCCGGGGGGACTGGCTTATCCATTATCATATAATATAACGTGAAATGTCACTTTTTTGCAAGAAGATCAAGGCAACTTTCTCGAGAACGAGGCAAATTTCCATACGTCCCCTCAATCGCAATCGCACCTCCCCCTCCGAGCCCCAACATCCGAGCCACCTCTTTCTCAAAATGCCTCATCCCCCTCAAACTCGCCCCCTCTCTCACCAAAAAATCCAATCCCCTCCTCAACAAATCAAACAACTCATCCTCCCCATGATCAGGTTCCAAAACCTTCTCTAACAATTGACCAAAATAACTCGCCAATAAAGTCTCCCGATAACTCCCCCTCAACCCCTCACGATGATCCACCACCGAAACCTCTCGCAACTGATGTAACTCTCCAGAACGACTCCTGACCCATACGATCTCAGCTTCCACAAACAGATCCAACCTCCCCGCGAACCCACTCCCCATCCGTCTCGCCCCCCTCGCCACCGTCTTCATCAAACCCGCCCCCTCCGTCATCCAATGCACAATCAAACTCGTATCCGTTAACTTTGTCAGCCGAATCACAATACCTCGCCCACGCTCCATCCCCACCACCATAACCATCCCTCCACCACAACAAATCCCAAAATCAGGATTCACCCCCACCCCTTCCACGTACAACATCCTCACGTGACCGAACCAATCCAATCCAGTCCAGACCGCAAAGACACCCCACGCTCTCCTTTCGCAGGATGTCTCATCGGAATCATCATGATCGTCGTCATTCTCACCCTCGTATCACTTGCAGCGCTGTTTCTAAAAAAACAAACCGATGAATATAAAAAATTCACCGATCCTGAACCCAAACCCACCCCCGTGGCAGACCTCAACACTCAAAAACCACAACTCCAAGCACTCCTCGAAAAACTCAATTCCTTCGACCAAAATCTCCAGTCCAACACCAAAGCCGAAATCAAACTCACCCCCCTCGATCTCAACCTCGCCATCTCTAAATTCGCTGACCTCGAAAACCTAAAATCACGAATCTACATCGACCAAATTTCCGACAAAGAGATCTCCGGCACCCTGCACTTCCCACTACACTCCACTGAAAAATTGCCGAACTTTGTTCGATCTCCTCTCGGGATCGAGGCTCGGCAAAATAATCTAAACGGCACCTTCACCGCAACCCCTCTCCTTTCCGACGCCAAATTAATCCTCATGCTTGAATCCGTCACTCCTTCAAAAGGACAAATCCCCGAAGAAGTGTTCACCCAATTGCGACGCTTCCTTGTCTTCGACAAACTGGAAAAACAAATCGTCGACAACCCCAAACAAGAAAAACCACCGCTCCACCACAAACTCGCCAAACTCACCTCCACCCACCTCGAACCCGGCCACCTCGTCATCACTTACAACCCAGAAGTCACTCCTCCCTCAGGCAAGGCTGAATCCGAAGCTATGGCCGGAAAGGCCGTTCAATTTGTGGCCCTCGGAGCAGTCATCTTCATCTTAACCATGATCCTCTTTTTCATCCTCCTCTCCCGCCGCAAAAAACTCCAACCACCACCCAACCAATAACCCCAAAAACCACAAATCAATCATCGCAAACCAACACCGCACAACCCTATTCTAAACCCAGATGTCCCAGGACCCCAACTCTGACCAATTCGTCTTCGAAGGCTTCCGCCAACTCGACCAAACCCTCGCCGATACCACCAAGCTCCTCGCCGAGTCCCTCCCACTCAACAACGACCTACGCAACCTCGTCCCCTGGCAGGACAACAAACAACTTCCCGACTCCATTCCCGAAGGATCCGAACGCGAAGCCGCCCAACTCCTCTCCATCTGCTTCGAACTCCTCAACATCGTCGAAGAACGCACCGCCTGGCGGTTCCGCTCCGCCCGACGCGCCCAACTCGGCGCTGCCACCATCAAAGGACTCTGGCCCGCCGTCATCACCCACCTCGTCAACGAAGGACTCACCGAACTCGAAGTCATCGAGACCCTCAAAAAAATCGACGTCGAACCCGTCCTCACCGCACACCCCACCGAAGCCAAACGCCCCTCCGTCCGCCAAAGACACAAAGCCATTTACGAACAACTCCGAACCTTCGAAAACGCCAAAACCGACCCCCACTACGGCCGACGAGTCGCCTCCTCACTCCGAGCCGAACTCCAAACCCTCTGGTACACCGGAGAAATCTTTGTCCAACGCCCAGAGATTCAAGACGAACTCCGCAACTCACTCCCATACCTAGCAGAAATCTTCCCCGAGGCCATCACCCGGCTCGACCGCTCACTCGAACTCGCCTGGAAAGACGCCGGATGGGACCCCGCCAATCTCCAAAAACACAACGCCTACCCCACCCTCCGCTTCTCCAGCTGGATCGGTGGTGACCGCGACGGCCACCCCTTCGTCACCCCCGAAGTCACCTCCAACACCCTCGCCGAACTCCGCGAAAATGCCATCCTCCTCCACAAAAGAAACCTCCTCAAAAACGCCACCCATCTCACCCTCGCACCTCCATTCACCAAAGTCCCCGAACAACTCACCAACACCATCTCCGAACTCACCGAACTCCTCGGAGAAAACGCCACCAAAATCGCCCACCGATACCGCCAAGAACCCTGGCAAGCCTACCTCCGCCTTCTCATCGAAAAATTCGACCAAAACCTCTATACCCACATCTCCCAATACATCACCGACCTCGAACTCGCCCACCAAACCCTCCTGACTGCCGACGCCCCCCTCGCCGCACACGAACACATTTTCCCCCTCATTCGCCTCGCTCAAATCTTCGGCCTCCACCTCGCCTCCCTCGACGTCCGCAACAACTCCGCAGCACACGACCTCGCCGCCGCCGAAATCTTCGCCTCCGCCGGGATTCCAGATGCCGAAAATTTCCCCACTTGGCCCGAAGAAAAACGCCGAGAACTCCTCGTCTCAGAACTCCAAAACCCGCGCCCATTCCTCACCCGATACCAATCAGCCGGAGAAAACTCCGATAAAATCCTCTCCTACTTCCGCCTCCTCGCCACCCACCTCCAAGAACACGGACCCGATGGACTCGGACAACTCATCATCAGCATGACCCGCTCCGTCTCCGACATCCTCCTCGTCCAACTCCTTGCCCGAGAAGCAGGCCTCGCCAAACGAAACGAAAAAACAGGACTCTGGCGCTCCCAAATCCCCGTCTCCCCACTCTTCGAAACCGGCGATGACCTCGCCGCCGCCTCCACCATCCTCTCCGAATACCTCAACATCATCGGCCCACACCCCTCCGGCATCCAACCCGCCATGGTCGGCTACTCCGACTCCAACAAAGACGCCGGCGTCTTCGCCTCCCAATGGGGCATCCACAAAGGACAAGAAAACATGGCACACGCCTGTCACCAACACAACGTCACCCCACAATTTTTCCACGGCCGAGGTGGCACCATCGGACGCGGCGCCGGCCCCACCCGCTGGTTCCTCCGCGCCCTCCCCCACGGATCACTCAACGGACCACTCCGTATCACTGAACAAGGCGAAGTCCTCCCTCGCAAATACGGACACGAAGGCAACGCCCACTTCCACCTCGAACTCCTCACCGCAGGCGTCACCCGCGTCACCGCCACCAACCAACGCCCCAAACCCAACCCCCTCGACAACTGCCGCGAAGCCCTCGACCAACTCGCACAACAATCCGACCAAGCCTACCGTAGCCTCCTCGACTCCCAAGACTTCATCGACTTCTACCGCACCGTCACCCCCATCGACGCCCTCGAAACCGGTGTCTTCGGATCACGCCCCTCACGCCGCACCGGCAAAAAAGCCTCCCTCGCAGACCTCCGCGCCATCCCCTGGGTCTTCTCCTGGACCCAAGCTCGCTTCTACCTACCCGGATGGTTCGGCGTCGGCTCAGGCCTCGAAGCCATCGGCCCAGACGCCTATCAACAAATCAAAGACACCCTCCCGCACTCCGACTTCCTACGCTACGTCTTCACCAACATCGAATCCTCCCTCTCCTCCGCCAACGTAGAAACGATGCGCGACTACGCCAACCTCTGTCCCAACACCCAACTCCGCGACAAACTACTCGGACAAATCCTCGACGAGTACGAGAAAACTCAAAAATTAGTTCACGATTTCTTTGGGCGCGAATTCGACTCCCGCCGTCCCAGAATGGAAAAAACACTCTCCACTCGTGAAGAACCTCTCAAGATTCTACACAAACAACAAATCGACCTCCTTCGAAGATGGCGCGAAGCCGGCAGCCCAGTCGAAGAGCAAGACGGCCGCTTCAACCGCGACTTCCTAGCCCTCCAACTCACCATCAACGCCATCGCCTCCGGCCTCCGCGAAACCGGATAAAAAATAATACCATTTCCAGAAGTAGTATCACTACCTCCCAAGGCACCCATCGGCAGCCCATGGGAAAAATTTCCCCCACTTCGCACTCTCAAAAAGTCTTCAAAACTTCAACGGCCTCTTTCAAGGGCATCTGCGGCAACCTAATTCTGTGAGAATGTTCTATCTCCTGCGAAGACGCAGCCCAAAGAAAACCCCAAGAAATCCCAGCAAAACAGATGATGCTTCGGGAACCGGAGTAGGTGTCGAGAGAGTTCCAGTATTGAGGGGCACCAAAAATTGAACCGGCATAACAAATGACCTGCAATCGTGGCGCTCGAAGGGAAGAGCGATACCTGTCGCTTCATCGTAATCAATTCGCGAACTCGTCGTCTCAAAAAATTGAAAAGTCGAGGCCGCATAAAGATCGCTGCCTGTAAAAGTCTTAGAAACCATATTCGTATAAGAATTCGTTCCATCGCTAACCGTATACGAAAGATCAATCGTATCCAATGACGGCTTACTGACCGTAAAACTAAAATCAAAACCGCTATTTAAAACACCATTCTGCCACTGACTCGGCGGATTCGTATCGGCGTTAATAAAGATCCCCGCCGCAAGCAGCGGGGTATTTAGAAGAGTTCCAGCTGTCG